>CABSLJ010000021.1 GCA_902478455.1 uncultured Oscillospiraceae bacterium
AGGAAAAGAAAAGCCCATGCTCTTTTTTGAAGCCGCCTGATGATACGTCCTCTCCCCTTTCAGAATACGGACGGGACCTGCGGACGGGCCCGAATCCCCTCTGCCACGCCTGTCCGCCATCGAAGCCTCCAAAAAGTCCCGAGATATTCTTTTTGTATTAGATACATTCTATTATAAAGCACGGCCGTCCAAATAGATAGATATGTGAAAAACTTTCCAAATGGATTTTTCTGTTTTTCGGGGGTCTGTTTGTAAAATACCACGAAATTTTGAAATATATTCTGAGATTGGAAGCTTCTCCATTGACTTCCGGGAAGGTTCGTGCTATCTTGAAAGCAATCTGAAAGTAAATATCATTCGTTTGGTGGTCGCGCCCTCGGGCGCGTGAAAAGGGAACACGGTGCAAAACCGTGACAGTCGCCGCTACTGTGAGAAGGACGAACCCCGAAGGCTCATCGCCGTCACTGGCAATCGCTGGGAAGACGCTCGGGAAGTAGGAAGACTTCAAGTCAGGAGACCTGCCATCATTCTTCGTGTGCAAGTAGTTTCGGACGGGGATGAAAGCATGGAATCCAAGCGGTCGGCGCCGGTAACGCGCAGCGTCCGCTTGTATTGGGAATTTGCAAGGCCGTCCTTTGGGGCGGCCTTTTTCTTTTGCCGCGAAACGAACGCGGAATCCATCCGGTCTCCAACATCGAATCCGGGCGCATGCTTTCCCTTAAAAATCAGACCGAAAGCATGAAAGCCTTAAGTTCCAGAGGTGCTTATGAAACAAACTACCAGAAAGCTGCTTGCGGGCTTGCTGTCCATCGTCCTGCTGTGCGCCGCGGCAACCGGCTGTTCCTCCTCTCCCGCATCTTCGGAGGCATCCGAGCCTTCGGTCTCCCACGCCTCCGGGGCGGAAACGTCCAGCGCGGGAAGCGTCTCTCCGGGCGGCCGAGAGGACGTCTCCTCCGGCGAAACCGGAGAAAACGGGTCCTCTTCCGGCGAGTCCTCCGGGCAGACTGTCTCCTCAGAGAGCGCCTCTTTGACGGAAAGCCCGAACGAGTCCTCGGCAAAAGCCCCTTCCGCGGAAAGCTCCCGTCCCGCCACCACGAGCAGCGGCACGCCGGGCGCCCCTTCTTCCAAACCGACCGGCGGCTCTTCCAGCGTTTCCTCTTCCGGCTCAGGGCAGTCCTCTTCTTCGGAGAGCGCTTCCTCCACACCGGCCAACCGTCCGCCGACCGTCTCCACCACGCTCAAGGATGGGCAGACCTACACGGGAAGCACCGTCGCCTTTGAGCTGCGCGCCAGAGAGCCGGACGGCAAAAAGCTCGACGCTTCCAAGGTGACGGTACAGCTAAACGGCAAAACCGTCCCTGCCACCTGGGACGACAGCTCCAAAACCACCTATACCCTCACCCTGAAAGAGGGAACCAACACGGTCAAAATCACCGCCTCCGGCCGGGAAGGCGCCCGTGTGGTACAGTATACCCTCAAATATACCCCGGCCGCTTCAGGCGGGGTCATCGGCTACGCCACCATCAGCGTGGAGGCCTTTGCCGTCGGCTGCGGCTATCTTGTGGAGCCGACCATCGTTCCGCTCTATGAGGGGGAAAACGGGGCGGACCTTCTGACCCGCGTCCTTTCGAGCGCCGGCTACGGCTACCGCAACACTGGAACGGTAAAACAGGGGTTCTACCTCTCCGCCATCATGAGCGGTTCGAAAAAGCTGAACCTTTCCCCGAATATCCCGGCCTACCTCGTCCCCTACCTTGAAAGCGAGATGGACTGGTTCGACCCGGAGGATTACGACCCCGACCGCCTGGGTGAATTTGATTTTTGCAACGGCTCCGGCTGGATGGTCTCCGTCAACAACACCTTCCCCAACGTCGGCTTTTCCGACATTTACCCCGGGGACGGCGACGTCATCCGCGTCCAGTACACCCTCTCCTACGGGAAGGACAACGGCGGCTACGGTTCGGTGGGAAGCGGGGAGAACGCCTCCTTCTTCCCGATTGCCGACAAGGACGCCCTGACCGCCCGCATTGCGGAGGTCATCAAATCGGGCAAACAGTCCTCGTACGGCGCGCGCTATCAGACGGCGCTTTCGGTCGTTTCGCAGCTGAACGCCGCCCAGGCGGCTGTGGACAGCGCGCTGCGGGGTATTTCCTGAAAAAACGGTCCCTTCGGACCGATGTGAGATAACGCAAAAAAGAAAGGAAGAATCCAGATGAAAGCAACCAAGCGCATTTTATCCCTTTTGCTTGTTCTGCTGCTCGTGTGCGGCATGCTGCCGCTTTCCGCGGCGGCGGCTCCTTTGCCCGATTACGATTCGGAATGGCCCAACTTCCGCGGCAGTGAGACCAACATGGCTATCACCAGCGCCCCCACGGCGACCTCCTCCGATGCGGCCCTGCTGAAATGGGCGCAGAAGTACGGCACCGGCTGGGCCGCGGCTCCCGTTCCCCCCATCCTTGTGAACGACTATCTTTATACCGCCAGCGGCAGCCGCGTCATGAAGATCGACAAAGAGACCGGCGAGTTGCTCCAGGAAGGCAAACTGAACGGCAGCGTCGGCTTTGCCCTCAACAACCTCGTCTACGCCGAAGGCATGCTCTTCGCCCTCATCGGCAACGGTCAGGTGCAGGCTCTCAATGCCGAAACGCTCGAATCCCTGTGGATCAGCGAGAAACTCGGCGGCCAGACGCTTTGCCCCATCACCTACAAAAACGGCTACATTTACACCGGTACCTGGAACCGGGAGACCGAGAACGGCGATTTCTTCTGCCTTTCGGTCGCCGACGAAGACCCCGCGCAAACCGATGAAGAGAAGAAATGCGTCTGGAAATATACCTCCAAGGGCGGCTTTTACTGGGCGGGCGCTTACGCCTCCGACGATTACGTCATCTTCGGTTCGGACGACGGCCGCGACGAGGGCGACTACGCCGAGGGCAGCAAGCTCACCTCGGTGAACCCCGTCACCGGCGACGTGATCGACCAGCTGGAAAATCTGCAGGGTGACCTGCGCTCGAGCATCGCCTACGACGAGACCACCGGCTGCGTCTATTTTTCCAGCAAGGGGGGCCGGCTTTATAAGGTCAAGGTAAACGAAGACGGCACCTTCGACCACGACTATTCTTATTACAGCCTGGGCGGCATGAGCACCGGAACCCCGGTTGTTTACAAGGGCCGCATCTACCTCGGCGGCAGCGGCCCCAACCAGTTCGGGCCGGATGGTCACTATCTGCGCGTGGTCGACGCCGCCACCATGCAGGAAATCTATTCCGTTCCCACCAAGGGCTATGTGCAGTCCACGCCCCTGCTTTCCACCGCTTATGAAGCGGAGACAGGCAAGGTCTATATCTATATCACCTATAATATGCAGCCCGGCGGCATCATGGTGATCGAAGACAGCGCCGGACAGACCGAGCCGGTTTACCGCGACCTCTTCCTCCCGCAGGCCCCTTATGCGAATTACTGCATTTGCAGCCTCATCTGTGACAGCGAGGGAACCCTTTACTATAAAAACGACTCCTGCTACCTGATGGCGGTGGAAAACAACCCCGCCTACCTGACGGCCCTCTCCGTCTCCGGCGGAAACGCGCGGATGACCGAAGATTTTTCCGGCGCGCAGCTTACCTATGAGGTACTTGTCGACCGCGGGACCGAAAAGGTCACCGTTACCGCGGAATCGGTGGACGGCCTTACCATAGACGGCGCGGCCGTCTCCCAAAAGGAGATTGCCTTAAAGGACGGCGCGGCCACGGTGGAGGTCATCGCCTCCAAGGACGGCAAAACGCGGACCTACACCCTGAGCATCCGCGAAGTCTCCAACGACGCCGCTCTTTCCGCGCTGGACGTCAACGAGAGCAACGCCTTCTCCATCGACCTGTCTCCCGAGGATTTCAGCCCGTCCGTGCTGGAATACACCTCAAAAGAGGGCTCCGAAGGCCGCACCTTCTTGAACGTATGGCCCCTGGCAAATGACGCCGGCGCTTCCATCCGGCTGTACCCCGTTTACGGCGTGGCCGAACGCTGCATCGCGGAGGACGGCACGATTGAAAAAATCGCCTCCCCCTCGGGCGGACGTGACCGCTGGCCGGTCTATTTTGCCGACGGTCTCAGCGCGGCCGTCATCCGTGTGGAGGTCACCGCCGAGGACGGCGAGACCACGCAGAGCTACCGGCTGGTCCTGCGCAAGACGGATGAAGCCGCCCCGGTGATCACGCCCGCTGCGGCCGACCGCACCGGCGTCTCCACGGCGGACATCCGCTTCTCCGCCGATGAGCTCAGTTCTTACTATTACGCCGTGGTCGAAAGCGGCGCCGCCGCTCCGTCAATCGACACCACCGGCGAGGGAACCGCCTGCTCCTATCCGGAGACCGTTCTCTCCCTCTCCGATCTGACGGCCTCCGGCAAGAATGTGTATGTGGTGCTCAAGGACGTCGCCGGCAATGTAAGCGACGCCGCCCTCTTCTCCCTGCCCGCCGCCACGGCGGCGCAGGTGGCCGGTGAGATCGACTCCGTCACGCCGCCCGCCAAGGACGCCGAAAGCCTTACCCTGCCCGAGGTTCCCGAGGGCTATACCGTAGCGGTCAAGTCGTCCTCCAGCGACGTTGTTTCCCTGAACGGTTCGATTGTCCCGCCCGCCGCGGCCACCGAGGTTACTCTGGTGTTCACCGTCACCCGCACGGCCGACGGCACGACCGCCGACACCGCGCCCATCACCATCACCGTGCCCGCAAAGACCTCCACCGCCCCCGAGCCGCCCGTCAGTTCGGGCGAGGCGCAGCCCCCCGTGAGTTCGGACGTTTCCCAGGCGAATCCCCCGGCAGACGCGGACGCCTCTTCCGACTCCTCCGCGCCCGGCACCGGAGCGGAAGGGCTTGTCTGGCCCCTCTTTGCGATTGTCTGCGGCGCACTTGTCGTCCTTGTGCTCTGCTCCAGACGCCGCGCAGTGCAGGACTAATCCGCATAAAGGCCTGCTGATATATTACTATATGTAATATTCGGCAAAATACAACAAAACAGTGTTCCACGGGGCGCCCTGAACGCCCTTTTAACGCTTGCCAGCCTCCTAACCTCCTTGGGGGCTGGCAGCGCCATTGTCCGGAGGAGGAGCCTTTCCACATGAAAACACCGATTCAAAAACTCATTTCGCTTTTTCTCTGCCTCTCTTTTCTGCTCGCCGCGCCGGCTGTCCTCGCCGCAGAGGAGCCCGCGGTGGAGGGCGGCGTGCGCTCTACGGAAGAACTGGAAGAGACCATCATCGCCGTCATCGACTGGAAAAAGGCCGATGTGGGAGCTTCTCCCGACGAACCGCTGCTCAACGACCGCTTTCTGGGGCAGGCGGGCAGCACGCCCGGGGACTGGTTCCCCATCGGTCTGGGGCGCTTCGGCTATGAGGACGATTACGCCGCCTATCTCTCGGTTATCGCCGAGAATGTCTCCGAGCGCTACAAGGGAGAGGACCTCCTGAGCGCGGCCAAGGCGACCGAATGGCACCGCATTTCCCTGGCGGTGCTCGCCATGGGGGGAGACCCCACAGCCATCGGCGCGGATCGGGACGGCAAACCCATCCATCTGATCGCCGACGGCGTCTACAACCGCGGAGAGGTCGCCTCCCTCGGCAAGCAGGGCATCAACGGCTGGATTTGGGGGCTTATCGCCCTCGATTCTCTGCGCTATCCCATCCCCGAAGGCGCTTTCTATTCCAGAGACGATATCATCCTGGAAATCCTGCGCCGCCAGCTGCCCGACGGAGGCTTTGCCCTGACGGGGGAAGAGGCCGACCCCGACATCACCGCCATGGCGCTGCAGGCGCTTTCCCCCTACTACAACAACAAAACCACCTATTCCTACACCGTCAAGTCCACGGGAGAGGAGGTCACAAGGACCGTCCGCCAGATTGTGGACGAGGCCCTCTCCACCCTGTCCGCGCTGCAGAAGGCGGACGGTGATTTCGCCAGCTGGGGCACCGAAAATATGGAGAGCACCGCGCAGGTCATCGTCGCCCTCTGCTCGCTGGGCATCGACCCCGAGCGGGATGAGCGCTTTATCAAAAACGGCAATACCCTGCTTGACGGTCTGTTGAAATACCGCACGGAAAACGGCGGATTTACCCATTCCTTCGCCTATGACGCGGAAAATCCCACCGCCCTGCCGGGGGAGGCCAACACCATGGCGAGCGAGCAGGCGCTCTACACCCTTGTGTCTGTGTGGCGCTACCGGAACGGCATGCGTTCCCTCTACGACTTCCGCGCCGAATGGGACGACGGAACAAAAGCGCAGCTGAACGCCCTGCAGGAGGACATCGCCTCCGCCGATTTAAGCGACGCTGCCGCCGTGGCGTCCCTCTTTGAGCGCTACAAGCAGATAGACCCCACCGAACGCTGCTACATCTCTCATTTCCATCTTCTGGCCGACGCGATGGCCGCCTGCGGCGTGGAAAACGACCTGGAGGAATCCACCGTCGTCTCCGGGAACGCCGGAGACCGGGAGGAAGCCCCTCTGCTCTTCTTCTCGGAGGCCGACAAGGCCGAGACCGACGCCCTGCCCTCCCCGCTTTCCACCGAGCAGTACGTCGCGGTGGTCAAGCTTCTGGACAAATGTGAGCAGTCGGACGATTTTGAGGGAAAGGAAGCGTATCTCGAAAAGCTGCGCGCCGCCAAGGCGGAGATCGACGCCCTCCAGGCGGAAATCGACGCCATCAACGCCGATGTGCTGGAAAACCTCTATCCCTTTGAAAACATCTCCCTGAAGGACAAAGGCACGGTGGACGAGATCGTCGCGCGCTACGAGCGCTTGAGCGATTACGACAAACAGAAAATCCAGCGCGCCGAGGACATTTTAAAAGCCAAAATCCAGGTCGATAACCTCGCCCGGGCGGTGTGGATTGCGGCGGCCATAGGCGTTGCCGCCGTAATCATCGCGGTGGTTACCGTTCTGCGCATCCGCAGCCGCAGGAGAAAAAAGCGGCTTTTCAAGGAAATGCCCGTCGAGGACGAGGAGGATGACGCTTGAAAAAGGACCTTCTGCTCATCGGCGCGGTGATTCTGCTTTTGGCGGTGCTCTTTTCCGGCACCAAGATTCAGTCGGTGGACGAATACTACCTGACCCACATCGACGACATCACCGAGGACACGGAGACCGTCTTCATCTCCATCCGGTGCGACACCATCCTGGACAACTGGGAGGACCTCGACCCTGCGCTGCGGGAGGAAAAATACGTCCCGCAGGACGGCGTGATTCTCCGCCAAACCGAGTATGTCCTGCGCCCCGGAGATACGGTGTACGACATTCTCGACCGCGCCGTGCGCCACAACCGGATACAGATGGAATTCCAGGGCGCAAACCTCAATCAGTTCGGCAGCGTTTACATTCAGGGCATCAACTACCTGTATGAATTCTCCTGCGGGCCGTTGAGCGGCTGGATGTACCTGGTAAACGGCGTCTTTCCCAATTACGGGTGCAGCAAGTATGCGCTCAAGGACGGCGACGTGATTGAATGGGTTTACACCTGCGACCTCGGCCGGGACGTCGGCTGCGATTGGATGGAGGGAAACAACGGATGAATGGTTTTTCCAATTATCACCCGGCGGTGCTCTTCGCCTATTTTCTGGCGGCGCTGCTGCTTACCATGTTTACCGTCAATCCGGTGCTGCTGGCCCTTACGCTGCTTGGGAGCGTCTGCTTTTTTTCCATCCTGCACAAGCCCCGGGATTTCTGGCAAAACCTCGCCTTTTACATTCCCATGTTTCTCCTGCTGGCCGTCACCAATCCCCTCTTCAGCCACAACGGGGAAACGCCCCTCTTCTTCTTAAACGACAACCCGGTCACGCTGGAGGCCATCGTCTACGGCGCGGCCATCGCGGTCATGCTCATCTCCGTCATCTTCTGGTTCAAGTGCCTGAACGACGTCATGACCTCGGATAAATTCCTCTATCTCTTCGGCAGGCTCATCCCCAAGCTTTCGCTGATCCTCTCCATGGCGCTGCGCTTTGTCCCCCTTTTCAAGGCGCAGATCAAAAAGATTCATCAGACCCAAAAGACGCTCGGTCTCTACGCCTCCAAAAGCGTTGCCGACAGGCTCCTAGGCGGCTTCCGCGTGCTTTCGGTGTTGATCACCTGGTCGCTGGAAAACGCCGTGGACACGGCCGCCTCCATGAAGGCGCGCGGCTACGGCATCAAGGGGCGCACCAGCTTTTCCCTCTTCCGCTTCCGTGCGGAGGACGGGGCGCTCCTCGGCGCGATTGCCGCGCTGTGCGCCCTGGTGTTCCTTGGCTTTGGCGGAGGAAGGCTCGATTTTCATTACTATCCGTATATTTCGCCCCTTACTTTTGATTTTACCGCCTGGCTTGGCTATGCGGCGGCCCTGCTGCTGTTCTTTTTGCCCTTCGCCATCGAGATAAAGGAGAACCTCCAATGGAAATACTTGCGATCCAGAATCTGAGCTTTACCTATCCCAAGCAGGAAGCCCCCGCGCTGCAAAACGTTTCCCTGTCCGTCCGGCAGGGGGATTTCGTCGTGCTCTGTGGGGAATCGGGCTGCGGGAAGACCACCCTGCTGCGCCTGCTCAAGCGGGAGCTGGCCCCGCACGGCAGCCGGGAGGGGGAAATTCTCTACAAGGGCGTCCCCGAAGGGGAGCTGGACGAGAAGACCGCCGCCTGCGACATCGGCTTTGTCATGCAGAACCCCGAGGCCCAGGTCGTGACCGACAAGGTGTGGCATGAGCTGGCCTTCGGGCTCGAGAACATGGGGATAAGCACCCCGGTCATCCGCCGCCGCGTGGGCGAGATGGCCAGCTTTTTCGGCATCAGCGATTGGTTCCGCAGGAAGACGAGCGAACTCTCCGGCGGGCAGAAGCAGCTTTTAAACCTCGCCTCCGTCATGGTCATGCAGCCGCAGGTGCTCATTCTGGACGAGCCCACCGCCCAGCTCGACCCCATCGCCGCCTCGGAGTTCATCGGCACGCTGCAAAAGCTCAACAAAGAGCTGGGGCTGACCATCCTGCTGGTGGAGCACCGGCTGGAGGAGGTCTTCCCCATCGCCGACCGGGTGGCCGTCATGGAGAAGGGGCGTCTCCTTTTCTGTGAGCCGCCGCGCGTGGTTGGGGAGAAGCTGCGCGCCCTGCGGGAGAATCACAACATGCTCTTAGGCCTGCCGAGCGCCGTGCGCATCTTCGGCGGTCTGGACGTAAACGCCCCCTGCCCTTTGACCGTCCGGGACGGCCGCAATTTCCTGGAAGGCCACTTCCGCGCCGATTGCCCCGTGCTCGAGCACCCGCCCTACAAACCCGACCCGGACATCGCCCTCGAGCTCAAGAACGTCTGGTTCCGCTACGAGCGCGACCTGCCCGACGTCCTGCGCGGCGTGACCTTCTCGGTCCACCGCGGGGAAATCTTCAGCATCCTGGGCGGCAACGGAACGGGCAAGACCACCACCTTGAGCGTCCTTTCGGGGCAAAACCGCGCCTATAAGGGCAAGGTGCTCATCGAAGGCCGCAAAATCAAGGAATATTCCGGCGGCTCGCTCTACCGGCGATGCCTCGCCCTGTTGCCGCAGAACCCGCAGACCGTCTTTCTCAAACCGGCGGTCAGAGAGGACCTGCGCGAGGTGTGCAAGGCGATGGAGCTTACCGACGCCGAAGCGAAGGAGCGCATCGAAGCGCTCGCTCAGCTTTTGGGGATCGGCCATCTGCTGGATAAGCACCCCTATGATCTCAGCGGCGGCGAGCAGCAGAAGGCGGCGCTTGTAAAGGTGCTTCTCCTGGAGCCCAAGATTCTCCTGCTCGACGAACCCACCAAGGGCATCGACGCCTACTCCAAGCACACCCTGGGGGGCATCCTGCAAAGCCTCAAGGCGCGCGGCGTGACCATCGTTCTCGTCACCCACGACGTTGAATTCGCGGCCGAGAACGCCGACCGATGCTCCCTTTTCTTTGACGGCGAGCTCCTCTCGAGCGACACGCCCGCCGACTTTTTCTCCGACAACAACTTCTACACGACGGCGGCCAACCGCATTTCCCGGGGCCTCTACCGCGGGGCCATCACCTGCGAGGAGGTCGTCCGTCTCTGCCAAAGGAATGGTCTGAAATGATGGCAAAGAAATTGCTGCGCTACGGCGTGCCGCTTGTTCTTGTTCCCCTTACCCTCGCCTTCGGCGTGGTCCTTCTGCACGACCGGAAGTACAACATCATCTCCATGATTGTGGCGGTGCTGGCCTGCGTTCCCTTCTTCTTCGCCTTTGAAAAGCGCCGCGCCTCCACCAAGGAGATGATGGTCGTCGCCGTTATGGTGGCCATCTCGGTCACGGGGCGCTTTGTGTTCGCCGCCCTGCCTGGCTTCAAGCCGGTGACGGCCATCGTGGTCATCACCGCCATGTATTTGGGGCCGGAGGCGGGCTTTTTGACCGGCGCGCTCTCGGCCGTCGTCTCCAACATGTATTTCGGTCAGGGACCGTGGACCCCTTTCCAGATGTTTTCCTGGGGAATCATCGGCCTGCTGGCGGGCCTGCTCGCCAAAAAAGGGTGGCTGCAAAACAAAATCGCCCTTTCGCTTTACGGCGTCTTCGCCGGCGTGCTCTTTTCCCAGATGATGGACGTCTGGACGGTGCTCAACTGGGACGGAGCCTTCCACTGGAGCCGCTACCTCGTCGCAATGACCTCCGCGCTCCCCTTCACGGCCATTTACGCCGTCTCCAACGGCATCTTTCTGCTGATTGCCGCCGGACCCATCGGCCGCAAGCTGGAGCGGATCAAGGAGAAATACGGACTAATGGAGGCATAGCGTTTAAAACATCGCTTTTCCCTTTTGCATACATGATTTTCCGGCAATGGAATATTCGTCCGGATGTCGTGTTGGAGCAACAGCAAAGGAGCGGGTCTTCTTGGAAAGAAGCCCGCTCCTTTTTGCGTTTCTTTGTATAGGATAGGTTCCGCATAAAATTCTGTTACTGCGCAGGCGGGGGGAACTCCTCCCACCCCTTGCAGACGTCCACCCAGCTTTTGGCCCGCGCGCAGGCAAAGAGCTCCTCGCAGCTCAATTCAATCGCCGAATTGGAGCTGCCGCAGGCGGGGAAAACGCTTTCAAACCGCCTGAGGGAAACATCCAGGTAAACCTCCGCGCCGGGTCCCACGGCGAACGGGCAGACGCCGCCGACCGCGTGGCCGGTCAGGCGCAGCACATCTTCGGGGGGCAGCATTCTCGCCTTGCGGCCGAAGGCCGCCTTGAATTTTGCGTTGTCGATCCGCGCGTCCCCGGCCGCCACCACCAGAATGCAGCCGTCCTCCCTTTCAAAGGAGAGGGTCTTGGCGATGCGCGCGGGAATGACGCCCACCGCCTGCGCCGCGAGCTCCACCGTGGCGCTCGAAACCGGGAACTCCAGAACGCCGCCGTCCTTGTTCCACTGCTTGAGATATTCTCTGACCGCTTGTACCGACATATCGCTTTTCTCCTTTTGACCGAACTGTGGAAGCCGCTTCTCCGTCCGACCGCGGCCTCAGATGGAAATCCGCACAAGCTCGTTGCCGTGCTCCCGCACCAGTCGGCACAGCGTGCCGAATTTCATCCAGACGGTGGCGGTGTTCACGCAGGGATGCACGCCGATGAGGGTATCGTCTGTAAAATCCTTATCAAAGGCGACCACAACGGCGCGCGCCTCGTCATGAAAGACGCCGAGCGGCGTGACCGCGCCCTTCTCCAGTCCCAGATACTTTTCCAGACGCTCGGGGGAGGCAAAGCTCAGCTTGGTGCTGTCCAGCTGCGCGGCGATGGCGCTTAAATCGGCCTTCTTGTCCTTTTGCAGAACGACCAGATAATGGTTCTTGCCCTTGGCGTCGCGCAGGAAGAGGTTTTTGGGCACCTCGCCCTTGGCCGTGATGCCGGCGGCGTCCATATCCTCCATGGTGTACATGGGCGCATGCTCGGTCACGGTGTATTCCACGCCGAGGGAGTCGAGCGTTTCCAGAATTTTTTCTTTTCCGATCATCATACATTCCCCTTTTGCTGAGATTTATTTCAGATGGATCAAGTTGGTCACGATACCGGCGGGCGTCAGGTCCACCGTGCCGTAGCTCCCGCCGCCGAAGGAGGCGTGCAGGCTGCCAGGGTTAAGCACATAAAGGCCGTCCTCATAGTCCTCCAGGGGAAGGTGGGTATGCCCGAAGAGGAGCACGTCGGCATGCTGCTCCCTGGCCGCGGCATAGACTGAATAATAGCCCATCTTGACGTTGTAGCGGTGGCCGTGGGTGAAGAAAAAACGCTTCCCCTCAAAGACGCGCGCATCGCTTAGGGGCGCGCTGCTGCCCCAGTCCCCGTTGCCGCGCACGCCGAGAAACATCCTTTCCGGGAAGAGGCGCTTTACCTCCTCAAATTCCTCCGCACCGTCCCCCAGGTGAATCACCACCTCGGCCGAAGGCTGGCTTCTTACGGCGCGGAGAAAGGAGGCCTTGTCCCCGTGTGTGTCGGACACGACCAGAATTCTCATGAAAAACCGTCCTTTCCGGAAGCCGGACAGAGGGGCGTGCGGTTGTCCGCCAAATTGCGGCGGCGTTCGTCCCAAACCCGGCCGGTTCCAAGAAATGTTCATACTTTTTCAGGGCTTTACATAGTATAGAGCAGGTGGTGAGAAATATGGCAAATCAAAACAACAATCAACAGCTAGAACAACTGCTCAAGATGGCCTCTTCCCGCTTGGGAACCGACCCCGCACAGCTCAAAAACGCCGCGCAGAGCAACGATCTCGGCGCAATGCTCGGCAATATGAAGCCCGCAGACGCGCAGAAGCTGCAGAAGGTGCTGTCCGACAAGGACGCCGCCAACAAGCTGCTTTCCACGCCGCAGGCGCAGCAATTGCTCAAAAAGATACTAGAGGGGAAATAAACCATGGACGACATTGCAGGCAAGATAGCTGAATTATTGGGCAGTCCCGAGGGGCTGGAAAAGATAAAAGGGTTATCCGGCCTGCTCGGTCAGTCGCTGCTGGCCGCGTCGCCTCCCCCTGCGCCCGAACCGGCGCAGGAGCCGTCCGCGGCCTTTCCCTTTCCGGCGGACACCCTTCAGGCCGTCATGAAGATCGCGCCCCTGCTGTCTTCCCTCAAGCAGGACGACGAAAGCACCCGCCTCTTGCAGGCGCTGCGCCCGCTGCTCGGTCCCGAACGGCGCAAAAAGCTGGACGAATCGGCCAAAATGCTCCAAATGATACGGCTGCTGCCCCTGCTGAAGAGTCAGGGTATATTTTGAGGTGAGTCATGAACAACGGGTTTGATCGTCCGGAGGATTTACAGCGCATGCAGCAGGAAGCCATCCGCCGCGTGCAGGAGATGCAGGCCCGGGCGCGCAGTTCGCTGGAAAAAAGCCAGCCCGCCCCCGAACCGGCGCAGCAGCAGGGCCGCCGCCCGCTTGCCGGGAACAACCGGCCGCATCTCAACGAGGAGAGAAGAGCAGGGAACAGCCGACCGCCTGAGCCGCGGCCCGCCCCGCCCGAAGAACCCCCCGCGGAGCAGCGTCGGCCGGCTGCGGCGGTGCATGCTCCGCCCAAAAAGGACGGTATCACCGATATTTTCGACGCCCTGCTTTCCGACAGCGAACGCACGCTCATTTTGCTGCTGATTCTTCTGCTGGTGGACGAAAAGGCCGACACCGGCCTCATTCTGGCGCTGATGTACCTGATTATCTGACCGGGAAGGCTCTTCCCGGTCTTTTTTCACCGGCGGAGGAGCGTCCCGCACGGCAGGCCCTGTGCGCCTTTTCCACCGCAAGAGCTCCGGCGGCCGAGGAACGAACGGCGCCGTTCTCCCCTCCTTTGTTTTTGCGCGGCTTGCGGACGTCCTTTATTGCGCCTCTGCCGAGCGGATGGCGGAAATGTATTCCTTGCCGGTTTCGGGGTCGGTCTTCAATTCATATTCCATGTACTTGACCGGCGTGGGCTCGCTCGCCGCGCCGATGCGGTAATCGTCTGCCGCGGAGACATACCCCACCTTCAGGAAAAGGGAGTCGCCGGAGCGGCGCGCCTCGCTGACATAGGGGGCGAAGCTGCTGTCCGTGCTGTAGATTTCGATGTAAAACTGATTGTCTTCGGTGTTGTACTCAAAGAAGCTGTCCCCCGCCGGCGTGTGGGGCTGCACCGGGCAATCGGGTCCAAAGAGGGCCCGGCAGCCGGTCACCACCTCGCCGAGCGGCAGAATCAGTCTGCCCGATTCATCGTATTCGGTGTAGACCTTATCCGATTGGTTCATGAGCATGTACCACAGCCCGGCGGTGATCACCATATCGGAATTGGCCCCCTCAATCGATTCAAAGGGAGCGGGGTCCTGCATGACCACGGGGGCGAGAAAGCCGTCGTAAGAGCGCAGGTCGATCTCCTCGCCGGCGAACCAGCCCCTGATCTGCCCGCTGACGGCGCTGACCAGAAAAACCACGCCCACCAGGGCGAGCAGCAGAACCAGCGAACCCACGAACACGCCGTAGCGCCGGCGCCCTTTTCGTTTCCGATCCGTGCGCGGCGTGAAGGCGATCTTGGGCTGGTGCTCGTTTTCCTTGGAGAAGGCGGTCTCCTCCTCCGGCTCGTCCTCTTCGGTCAGGATGTCTCCGCCGGTGACCAGGTCCTGATTTTCCGGAAGCACGGAGGAAAGGGGACGGATGTCGGCCCACTTTTCCTCGGGCGGAAGGTCCGTCCGGCTGCGGCGGACGGCTTCCTCGGGCGCGTCCTCCGCCGGTTCGGCGAAGGGGTCGCGCGGGGAGACGGTCTCAAAGGTGGATTCCTCCGCTTCGGGCGAGGCGCTTGGGGGCGTCTCCTCCGCGCGCAGGGAGCGGTAATCGGCGGAGAAGACGTCCGCAGCTGCTCCCTTGCGGCGCAGTTTATCGGTCAGCTTATGAAGGACCTTTTTCTCCGGGACGGAGGTCTCTTCCGCAGCGGCAGTCGCCGCCGGTTCAGACGGTTCGGGAGCAGCTTCCCCCTGCTCCAGGGAAAAGAGCGCTTCGTCGTGCTCCTCCGTGTCAAAGCTGACGCGGGTTAAAAGCTCGTCCATGCTGTCTATCTTTTTGACGTCGGCCGCGCGGGCGCGGCCGGCCTCTTTCTTTTCCCCCTGAGAACCCTTTTTCGGCATAAAAACGCCTCCTATCTGATCTGGCCGGAGCCTTGAATGATAAATTTGACCGACGTTAATTCATGAAGTCCCATCGGTCCGCGCGCGTGCAGCTTTTGAGTGGAGATGCCGATTTCCGCGCCCAGACCGAACTCGCCGCCGTCGGTAAAGCGGGTGGAGGCGTTGACGTAGACGGCGGCGGCGTCCACCTCTCTGGTGAAGCGGCGGGCGCGCGCGTAGTTTTCGGTGACGATGGCCTCGCTGTGGCCGCTCGAATAGGCCGCGATGTGCCGCAGCGCCTCGTCAAAATCCTTCACCACGCGCACGGCGAGGATGTAATCGAGAAACTCGACCGCGTAGTCTTCCTCGGTGGCGGGGACAACGCAGTCGCCCAGAATGGCCCGCGTGCGTTCGCAGCCGCGCAGCTCGACCTTTTTTTCATCCAGCCGCGCTTTCATCACCGGCAGGAAGCGCTCCGCAATCTTTTCATGGACAAGCACCGTCTCGATGGCGTTGCACACCGACGGGCGGGAGGTTTTTGCATTGAAGATGATATCGGCCGCCATATCGAGGTCGGCGAATTCATCGGCGTAAACGTGGCAGTTGCCCACGCCGGTCTCGATGACCGGCACGCGGGAATTCTCCACCACAGCGCGGATGAGATTGCCGCCGCCGCGGGGGATGAGAACGTCGAGATATTCCTTCATGCGCATCAGCTCGAGCGACGATTCGCGCGAGGTATCCTCCACCAGCTGCACCGAATCCTCCGGCAGTCCGGCCGACCGGATGGCCGACCGCATGATCTGCGCGATGGCGGTGTTGGAGCGGATGGCCTCCTTGCCGCCGCGCAGGATGACGGCGCTGCCCGCTTTGAGGCAGAGGGCTGCCGCGTCCGACGTGACGTTGGGGCGCGCCTCATAGATAATGCCGATGACGCCGAAGGGAACGCGCACCTTGGTGATCTCCAGCCCGTTGGGACGCAGCCCGCCGGAAAGCACCTCGCCGATGGGGTCGTCCAGCGCGGCGACCTGCCTGACCCCCTCGGCCATGCCGGCGATGCGGCCCTCGCTCAGAGCGAGCCGGTCGAGCAGGGAGGCGGTCAGACCGGCTCTGCGGCCGTTTTCGAGGTCGGCGGCGTTGGCCTCCAGGATATCCTTCCGATGCGCCAGAAGCGCGTCGGCAATCGAATACAGGGCGGTGTTCTTCCGCGCGCCGGCCACAGCCAGGGCGGAAGAAGCCTCCTTGGCTCTTTTTCCCATTTGCTCAAGGGTGGTCACAGGGCATCCTTCCTTTCGGTTGTCAATCGTTATTCTTGAAACGGCTTTGTTTTACCGGTTCTGTGCCAGGAACAGGGTTCCAATTTCCCGGCCGTCAAAGAGATCGTACAGCGCACGGGGGTCCTCACCGCTCATCACGCAGCAGGGGATTCCCGATGCATTGGCAAGAGCGGCGGCGCTTACCTTGGTGCTCATACCGCCGGTGCCCCGGTTGGAGCCGCTGCCGCCGGCGATTTCGCGGATTTTGTCGGTCACATATTCCACCACGGAGATGCGTTCGGCGTCGGGATGGACGCGCGGGTCGGCCGTGTAGAGACCGTCAATGTCGGTCAGGATGACCAGCAGGTCGGCCTCGACGATATCGGCTACAATGGCTGAGAGATTGTCGTTGTCGCCGAAGTTGTTGCCCACCAGCTCATCGATGGCCACCGCGTCGTTTTCATTGACCACGGGGATGATGTCCATCTCTATGAGGGTTTCAAAGGTATTGATGACGTTTTGCTTGCTGTGGTCGTTGTCCACCGTGCGGCGGGTCAGAAGCACCTGCGCCACCGTGCGGTTGTATTCGCCGAAGAGTTTGTCGTACATAAACATCAGCTCGCACTGGCCCACGGCGGCCAGCGCCTGCTTTTTGCGGGTCTCCGTGGGCCGCCCGGGCAGGCCCAGCTTGCCGACGCCCACGCCGATGGCGCCGGAGCTGACCAGGATGATCTCCCGTCCGGCATTCTGGAGGTCGCTTAGGACCTTGCACAGGGTTTCCATCCTGCGCAGATTGAGCTTTCCATTTTCATAAGTAAGGGTGGAGGTTCCCACCTTGACAACGACGCGACGCGCCTCGGTCACCGCGGACATGGTACATTACTCCTCTTTTTCAACATTCGTTTCCAGGCTTCTGTCCTTCAAAATCCGTCTTTGGAGGATGACGGATCGTCTTCCGTGATTCCGCCTTGTATTATAACACAGTCGGCTTTAAATCCACAAGATTGGCGTAAAACCCGCGCGAGGACACCGGCCCCACGGCGGAAAGGGAAAGCGCCCGCTTGTCAAACAGCTCCTCCGCCAGGGCGTTGACGTCATCGATGGTCACCCGTTCCACCTTATGGAGCAGCTCGTCCTCCGAATCAACGCGGTTTTTCATCAATTCGCCCCGGCCCATGTTGCCGGCCTGGGCGGAGCTGCTCTCCATGCCCATGACCAGTTCCGACTTGAGCTGTTCTCTGGCCCTCGTAAACTCGCGCTCGGTGATCCCCTCGCGCAGCGTGGAGAGCACTTTTAAAATCTCTTCGCAGGCGCGCTCGGCCGCCTCGGGACCGACCGCGGCCTGCACCTCGAGCAGCCCGCCCCCGCCATAGCTGACCGAGGCGGCGTAAACCGAATAGGCGAGGCCCAGCTCCTCGCGAATGCGCTGGAAGAGACGGGAGGAGGAGCTTCCCCCCGCGATGCCCACCAGCATGCTCAGCGCGAAGCGGCGGTCGTCGAAAAAATCGAGCCCGGGCAGGGCGAAACAGAGGTGGATCTGCTCGAGGTCTCGCTCCTCCAAAACGAGGGAAGGCGTGTAGGGGATGCGCACATTCTTAGGCATCGGCGCGCCGGGCACGGCCGCGCCGAAGGTTTCCGCCGCCCGGCGGACGAAGGCCTCCCTGTCAAACCGTCCGCAGATGGCGATGACCGTCCGCTGCGGCGTGTAATGCTCCTGCTGGTAAGCGCGCAGGCGTTCCGGCGTCATGGCGGCCAGGGTGTCCGTCGTGCCGAGGATGGGCATGCCCATCGGCGAAGCTTTCCACACGGTCGAATAGAGATTTTCCCCCACGCGGTCTTCGGGCGCGTCGAAGCACATGCCGATCTCCTCGGCCACCACGCCCTTTTCGGTGGAAAGGTCGCGGGGGTCGTATTTGGGATGTAAGAGCATGTCGGCCAGGATGTCAAAGCCCGTCCGGACGTGCTCGGAAAGGGTGCGGGCGTAAAAGCAGGTGTAATCGCGCGCCGTATAGGCGTTGAGATGGCCGCCGATGCTGTCCATCTCCTCGGCGAGCTGCAGCGCGCTGCGCCGCTTTGTCCCCTTGAACACCATATGCTCGATCAGATGGGATATTCCGTTGTTTTCCCTGGTCTCATAGGCCGAACCGCTGCCCGCCCAAATGCCGAAGCAGGCGGTGCGCGCCTCCCTGCGTTCCTTGAGAAGGATGCGCAGTCCGTTCGGCAGCGTAATTTTTTCCATGCGGACTCCTCTTTGCGCGGACTGATGTCCCCTGACACAAGCCGCGCGGTTTCTAAAAATGAACAAAAGAGCCGGAACCAGGCGAGCTCCTGTCTACGAAGGAAGTCCGCAAGCGTCCGGCCCTTTCGGCTCGTTTTGGCTATATGGGCGGAAAGGCTTGGCCTTAGCGCCTCAGCTTGTTTTGGATCCCGTTATCTTCTGGGCCCGCGGTCTCTGTCGGAACGGTGTCCGCCGGGGCGAGGACCGCTCGGACGGCGGGGCGCGTCGGAAATCGTGTTTTCGGGAACCAGACCCTCGACCTCGATGAGCGCGTCGCGGCGGGAGAGGTTGAGGCGGCCCTTGTCGTCGATCTCCAGCACCTTGACGATGACCTCGTCGTCGACATTGACCACGTCGGTCACCTTTTCGGTGCGCTTGACGTCCAGACGGGAGATGTGCACAAGCCCCTCCTTGCCGGGGGCGATCTCAACAAACGCGCCGAAGTCCATCAGACGGGTTACGCGGCCCTTGTAGATGGCGCCGGGCTCGGGGTCGCGCACGATGGTTTCCACAATGGTGAGGGCGCGGCGGCACTTTTCAACGTCGATGCCCGAGATGAAGACGTGTCCGTCCTCCTCCACATCCATCTTGACCTCGCACTCGGCGCAGATCTTCTGGATGACCTTGCCGCCCGAGCCGATGACCTCGCGAATCTTATCGACCGGGATGACGGTGGAGAGCATCTTGGGCGCATACTTGGAGAGCTCCTCGCGGGGCGCGGGAATCGCCTTGAGGAGAATTTCGTCGATGATATAATCGCGCGCCTTGTGGGTCTTTTCAAGCGCTTCGCGGATGATTTCGGGGGTCAGACCGTCGATCTTCAAATCCATCTGGATGGCGGTGATGCCCTTGTGGGTGCCGCCGACCTTGAAGTCCATGTCGCCGAAGAAGTCCTCAAGGCCCTGGATGTCCACCATGGTCATCCAGCGGTCGCCCTCGGTGATCAGGCCGCAGGAGATGCCGGCCACGGGGTCCTTGATCGGCACGCCGGCGTCCATGAGGGCGAGGGTGGAGGCGCAGATGGAGCCCTGGGAGGTCGAGCCGTTGGAGGAGACGACCTCAGACACGAGGCGCAGGGCGTAGGGGAACTCCTCCACGGACGGGATGACGGGCACCAGCGCGCGCTCAGCGAGGGCGCCGTGACCGATCTCCCGGCGGCCGGGGCCGCGGCTCGGGCGGGTCTCGCCGACCGAGTAGGAGGGGAAGTTGTATTGATGCATATAAC
>CABSLJ010000022.1 GCA_902478455.1 uncultured Oscillospiraceae bacterium
GCACATGGTGACGGGCTTTTCACAGATGACGTTTTTGCCCGCCCGCATGGCCCGGATGGAGAGCTCCTTGTGAAAGTTGTTGGGTACGGCGAGGATGACGGTGCGCACCGAAGGCTCGCTCAAAAGCGCCTCCGGCGTGTCAAAACCGCGGATTCCCCTGCTGCGGGCCAGTGCGGTCCGCTCGGGATTGATGTCGTAAACGCCCGCTAGCCGGAATTCGTCCGGCAGGGTGAGCAGCTGCTCGGCGTGGTACGCGCCCATGCCGCCGTAGCCGATGATCGCTATCTCATACATAGTGCTTATCCTCTGCTGTTCCTGGTGTTTGTAAAGTCAAAGGCTGGTACTCCGGCTGAAAGCGCGGCGCAGGGGTGTTTAAGCCCAGTACATATCGCCCTCGCGCTCTTCAAAGATGATGGTGCGCTTGAGCACTTCAATGGCCTTTTCCAGCCCTTCACGGGTGCTCATGAGGCCGTCCTCATGCTCAATAGAGATCACGCCGTCGTAGCCGACCTTGCGCAGCTCGCTGAAGATGGCGCGCCAGGTGTCCTCCCCGTGGCCGTAGCCAATCGTGCGGAACACCCAGGGGCGCTCTGCAATGCGGTCGAAGGAGGGGGTGTCCAGCACGCCGTTGACGGCGGTGTTGTACGCGTCAATGGCCGTGTCCTTGGCGTGGAAGTGGTAGATGGCCCCCTTGAGCGCCCGAATGGCGGCGATGATGTCGATGCCCTGCCAGAACAGGTGGGAGGGATCGAGATTTGCGCCGATGACCGGCCCCACGGCCTCGCGCAGGCGCAGCAGTGTGGCGGGGTTGTACACGCAGAAGCCGGGGGGCAGCTCAAAAGCGATCCGGCTGACGCCGTGGGCCTCGGCGAAGGCGACCTCTTTTTTCCAATAGGGAATCAGCTTTTCATTCCACTGCCAGTCGCGGATTTTCTGGAAGTCCTCCGGCCAGCTGGCCACCGACCAGTTGGGATACTGAGAGGTTTCGCAGTCGCCGGGGCAGCCGGAGAAACCGACCACCGTCCGCACGCCGATCTTTTCGGCCAGGCAGATGGCCGCCTCAAACTGCTCGTGGTAAGCGGCGGCGATCTCCTTGTTCGGGTGCACGGGGTTGCCGTGGCAGGCCAGGGCGGCGATGTCCAGCCCATATTTTTGGATGGTCTCCATAAACCGGTCGATCAGCTCCGGATGCTCCATGAACCGGACCGCGTCGGCGTGGGCGGTGCCCGGCGTGCCGCCGCAGCCGATTTCCACCTGCTGAACGCCCAGACTTTTGAGATAGCGAAGGGTTTCGTCGAGGGATAAATCCCCCAGCAGAACGGTCAAAACGCCTAATTTCATGATAAAACCTCCCGATCAGTCAAAATAGACGGCCTGGCCGGTGCGGGCCGATTCGTAGACGGCGTCGAGAATCTGGGTGACCACAAAGGCCTGCTCGGGCAGGACCACCAGCTCGCCCTTGCCCTCCACGGCGTCCAGCCAGACGGTGCATTCAAAATCCTCGCAGGAGAGCACCGAAGCGCCTTCAAAGAAATCCACGCCCGCGGGGGTCTCGGTCGAGGGACAGGTCACGGCCTGCTTGTCGCACACAATGTGGTTGATGCGCAGGCCGTCCTTCATGTCCGCGCCCGCCCTGGTGCCGCAGAGGGTGGTCATGGCCTCGCCCACATCCAGAATGTTCAGCGCCCAGGAGGCGTCCAGATTGATGACGGCGCCGTTTTTCATGGTGATAAAGCCAAAGGCGGAGTCCTCCACCTGATAATCCTCGTTGTCCCAGGGGGAGAAGCCGTTTCCCTGCTCGCCCGGCTTCAGGAGGCGGCCGAGCTTTTCAAAGCTTGCGCCCATCACGCTTCTGGGTTCGTAGTTGTTCATCATCCAGAGGGTCAGGTCGAGGGAATGGGTGCCGATGTCGATCAGCGGGCCGCCGCCTTGGAGGGCTTTGTTCGGGAAAACGCCCCAGGTGGGCACGCCGCGGCGGCGGATGGCCTGCGCCCGGGCGTAGTAAATTTCTCCCAGCTCGCCGGCGTCGCATAGTTTTTTGAGTACCTGGCTGTCCTGACGGAAACGGTTCTGATAACCGATAGTCAGCAGCTTTCCGCTTTTGTTTTTGGCGTCCAGCATCTTTTTTGCATCGGCCGTGGTAGCGGCCATGGGCTTTTCGCACATGACGTGCTTGCCGGCCTCCAGGGCGGCTACCGTCAGCTCGCAGTGGGAAACATTGGGGGTCAGAACGTACACGACGTCGATGCTTTCATCCTGCAGCAGCTCCCGGTAGTCGGTGCATACGGCGGCGTCGGGCGCGCCGTATTCCCGGGCGGCCTTTTCGGCGCGCTCCCGGATCAGATCGCAGAAGGCGACGATTTCCACCCGGTGCTTCTGATGGGAAAGGGAGGGGAGATGCTTGGCGTTTGCGATGCCGCCGCAGCCGATGATGCCGATCTTTAATTTCATGACAATCGCTCCTTGCTTTTAAAATCGAATTATATTGATAAAATGGGTTCCACTCTGTCATAGATAGGCGCCGGCCCCTTAACGGGCGCGGCCCAGCGGACCGCGTTGCAGATCACCCGCTGAATGCCCGGGTGATAATAGGTGGGCAGCGTTTCATGTCCCGGCTGGAAATAGAAGACGCGCCCCCGGCCCCGGTGGTAGCAGCAGCCGCTGCGGAAGACCTCGCCGCCGGAAAACCAGCCGAGAAAGACGAGCTCATCCGGCGCGGGAATCTCAAAGCGTTCCCCGTAGGTCTCCTCACGCTCGAGCACGATGGTCTCCTCCAACCCCTCGGCGATGGGATGCCCCGGCTCAATCAGCCAGAGGATTTCTTTATCGCCCGACTCGCGCCATCTGAGTTTGTGGGTATCGGTGCCGCACAGCTTGGCAAAAAGCTTGGAGGCGTGGGCCGAGTGCAGTAAAATGAGCCCCATGCCCTGCTGTACACGGTCGTAAACGCGGGCCACGACTTCGTCGCTGACCTGGTCGTGTGCCATGTGCGCCCACCAGATCAGGACATCGGTCTCAGCCAGGACCTCCGCGGTCAGACCGTGCTCCGGCATGTCCAGCGTGGCCGTCCGGACGCGCATGCCCTCCTGCCCCAGGAAGCCGGCGATCACGCTGTGAATCCCCTGCGGGTAGATTTTTGTTACCTCGGGGTCGATCTTTTCGTGGATAAACTCATTCCATACGGTGACGCGGATCGCTTTCTGCTCCATAAGAAGCGCCTCCAGTCCAAATCAATTTTTCTTCCTCTATTGAGGATTGCGTCTACTGCGATTATAATAAAGAAAAGCCGGTTTTGTCTTGCCAGTTTCGGTCCCCTGAGTGACAAAAACAGCTGATTTCAGAGAATGAGGAAACGGCATCTTCAGAAGATGTTTCAAAGAAGGGGAGGGGGCGTCAATGAAAGGGTTTTACGAATATGAAAGGGATCATCAACGCCTTCCGAGCTGCTGGAAGACGGTAGACGATTCCTGCCCGTCCCATTTTCACAGCAGCATTGAGCTGCTGTATGTGACAAAGGGAGCGGTCAGCAGTCTGGTGGACGGCCAGCCCTTTGTGGTGGAGGAGAAATGCTTTCTGATCTCGCCCAGCTATGCGGTGCATTCCAATCAGACCGAGGGATTTTCCGAGGGCTATGTGCTGACTGTTCCTTTGGACGCGATTCCTTCCTACAAGGCGCTGCTTTCTAAAAAGACGTTTGACCGCTGCTGTTGCCGGGATCGGTCGGGCGGGGAGCTGCGGCGCTGCATGCGGATGCTCAGCCGTCTGACGGCCGACGATACAAACATGGATTCCATTTATAAGATGAATATGATCAAGGGTTATGTCTATGTGCTGCTCGGGTATGTCCTAGAGGAAACCGGCCTGCGGGATTTTGCAGAGAGCCCCAACGCCTCTCTGGCCAGGGCCATCCTCTCCTATCTGCAGGAAAATTACCAGAGTGAAATTTCCCTGGGTTCTCTGGCCCAAACTTTCGGTTACAGCAAGAGCCGGTTCTCCCATTTGTTTCATCAGTATTTCGGCAGCGGTATTTCCGAATACGTCAGCGAGTTGCGCTGCCGCGCGGCTGTGGACGCCGTGGCCAGACGGGAGCTTTCCATGGTGGAAATCGCCATGAGCGTAGGTTTTGAAAGCGTGCGCACCTTTTACCGCGCCTTCAAGCGGTGCTATGGGATGACCCCCTCCCAGTTTGCCGAACGGCATACGGAGGCTGAAATCGCAACGCCCTGTCACGTCGGCTGCGCCGACGCGCAGTACGAGCCGCAGGTCTTCCGTCTGCCGCACCAGAACTTGACGTGAACTTTCGCCTCGCGCGCCGCTGCGGCGAAAGCGGGAAAGTCCCCCGTGCCGAGGAGATCGGCCCCCAGCCCTGGCAGACGGCGGTTTTCCGGTTATAAAAAACAGATAGATGTCGGCATCCTCCGGCCGTGTCCCTCATGGGACACGGCCGGAGGATTTTCTTTGTCCGGCATGAGGGGAGGCGTTTAGCCGCCCTGCCGCTTTCTTTCGGTTTTGAAAAATCGGAAAACTTTTTTCAGGAAATCCTGTTTTGTGACCGGGGTGTGACTCGCGCGTTATACAATGAAGCCATGCTAAAGAATAAACCGGAAAGCGAATGAGGAAAATGCCCTTTGTGACAAGCGTCGCTGCCAAAGCGGTGATCACGGTTCAATCCTATGAAAACCGTGAGCTGCAGGGCAGAGTTTTCAGCCCCTACTACGGAAGGGCCCTTCCGTTCCGCAATGCGGTGGAGTTGGTCGGCGAGCTGGAAAGCCTCTTCGATTCTCTTCACTTTCCACAGGCCTCGGTCAAGCACCGGAGCTTCTCGGCCCATCCCGGCAGCATCAAATCAATCAGGAAAGCGGGTGAATGCATGGAAGAAAAGGAGAAAGGCCCGCAGGAGAAGGCAAAGTTTGTGGTTCATGTCCAGTTCCGTCAGAACGCCACTTGGCAGGGCACCATCCTATGGGTGGAAAAAAACAAGACCCAGCGCTTCCGCAGCACCCTGGAAATGCTCAAGCTGATGGACGAGGTACTCAGCGCAGACGACCAAAGCCTGGAGATCAGTTTTTTAGCCGAAGAAGAAGGCAAAAATTAGAAGACGATTTGGAGGGATTATCACATGAGTAAAAAGCTGCTTAGCCTGCTGCTTGCCCTGGCGGTCCTGATCACGTCAGTCCCGCTGACCGGTCTGGCGCAGGGCGCGCCGCAAGACGCTTCCAACGTCCAGAATTTCGGCTCGGTAGGTAATCTGGAAACAGACGGCGCCGTGATTGAAAAGACCGCGGAAGAAACCGGCAATCCCAACGAGTTCCTGATCACCCTCAAGGTGCAGGGCAACGAAATCACCGTTCCCGGCAACGGGGCGGACATTGTCCTCGTGCTCGATGCCTCGGGCAGTATCGGAAGCACAAACATGAGAGAAATCCGCGAAGCCGCCAAGGATTTTGTGGACCAGCTTCTGACCGAGGGCTCCACCAACCGCATCGGCGTGGTCAAATTTGCTTCAAGCGCCTCTGTGGTCAGCCAACTGACCCCCTATGAAGCGCCGGAAGAAGGCGATTGGTGGTGGGAAGAAGATAAAGAAGCCAATCAGACGCTCAAGGACCGCATCGACACTGTCAGCTCCAACGGCGGCACCCACACGCAGGGCGGCCTGTACCTGGCCAATCAGATGCTCGCCGAGAGCACCGCGGCCAACAAGTTCATCGTCCTGCTCAGCGACGGTCAGCCCACCTATTCCTACACCCCCATTGTTGAGGGAACGGAGAACCTCACAGTGCATTGTGATAGAGGTATGTTTGGCGGCTGTAGGAACACCACTTGGTCTGGAGAAGAGAATCTCCGGGTTACGGGTTACGACTACTCTTCCACGGTTGGCAGCGGCAGCAGCCTGACGTTTAGCAGGACAGTTGCCACGCAACGGTGCAATCGAGGGGAACGCCATAACTATAATATGACGTTCTCCAATGCGGACGCCGCTTATTTCACCAAGAATGAGGGAGAGACCGCCGGCTACACCTACTATTCCATCGGCTTCGGCGTGACGAGTAGCACCGCGGAGATTTTGAAGGAACTCGCCTCTACCGGAGAGGACGGCCAACCGCTCTATTACAACGCGAACAGCGACGATCTCGGTAAGATCTTCGAGGGCATTGGCCAGAGCATCGAGGAGAGCGTGGAGAACGCCTCCGTGACCGATCCCATGGGCTCCATGGTGGATATGGTAAACCCCGGCCTGTCTCTGGACGCCAATCTTGCGAACGGCGGCTACTGGACCAACCAGGGTACGGTGACCTACGACGCGCAAACCGAGACCCTCAACTGGAATCCCGGCAAGCTGGAGGCGGGCCAGACGGCCACCCTCAAATACAAGGTAACGCTCGACGTGGAAGCCAAGGGCTTTGTGGAAGGGCAGTGGTACGACGCAAACGGCACCACCTCCTTTGTCTATCAGAAGCCCGGCGAAAGTGGTCTGAGCCGGCTGGACTTTAAGGTTCCCCAGATCAAGGGCAGCTACGGCACCTACACCGTGCGCGGCTACCTGGTCGATCAAGCGGGTAATCCCATCGACGCGGAAGGAAATATCGTCGACAGCCCGGCGGAAGCTGCTGTTGTCTATGGTCCCGAAGACGTCATCAATCCAAAGAACGGCAACAACCAGTGGGACTACGGGGTGAAACGCCTGGAAGCGCCCAACGTGACCGGTTACACACTGGCGGACAGCGAAACCAAGCGTGTGAACATTACCGAGGAATTGCCCGACGGTATCGCCTGGTTTGCCTATACGGTCAACGAGAAAGAATTCAGAGTCGAGCACTACGTCCAGAATGTGGACGGTTCCGGCTTTGAAAAGGTGGCGTCCGACACCGGAAAGATCCACTACGGTCAGACCATCCTGGCCGCAGATAAGGTGCGCCAGGACATTCTGGACGACGGCTTCACCTACAGCTACGCTGATCCCCGCTCCATCATCTATGATGAAGAGAGCGATACCACCGAGAAGGACCTTACCCTCAAACTCTACTACACCCGGAACGACGCGAGTTTTAAAGTGGTGCACATTTTCAGAGGCGGCCCGCTGGATGATCCGGACGGCTTTGAAGAAACTCCCGACCCCGCCCTCAAGGTGGGAACGGTGATCGATCCCGACGAATTTGTCAAGGACACCACTTCGGGCGACTATGCCAATTACACTTGGATGACCGGCGAAACCGAGTATGTCGGCCTTGGCAGGAATCATGAGCTCCTGCCCAACAGGGATGGCAAGCTGGTGTTGTACTATGAGTACAAAAAGATTCCCGTACAGGTCAACCACAATTACCAGGATGAACCCACTCTGGTGGAAGGCGCGCCCTGGGAGGAATATCTGGGGACCGAAATCGTCGTTGACGAGGTCGCCAACCCCGTGTTTAATCACAACAATAAGATTTACACCGTGGAGAGCATTGAGGTTACCACGGAAGACGGCGTCGTCACCGTGACGGACGGCACGTTCGACCTCGAAAAGGCCACCACCATCACCATCAACTATGTCCTTGCCGAAAAGTCCGCCAGAGTGCTTCATTACTATCAGACGGAAGACCTCAAGGGGTGGGAGCTTCGGTATGCCGATGGTGTGGACCTCGCTTTTGAGGAGACCTACACCGCAGCCGAGCATCCCAAGCGCGAAGACACCGGCTTCACCTATGATCACGCCAGTCCCGACTCCATCACCTACAGCAGCGTGAATCAGAGCATCGACGACCTTACCATCAACCTCTATTATGTAAGAGACGTGGAGAAGTACACCGTCAAGTACTACTTCGAGGATATGGAGAACCCGGGGAGCTACAAGCAGCTCAGCGCGTATCCCGACCAGACCCTGGACTTTGTCTTCGGCTCCGAGCACAGCGCTTCCGAACATCAGCTGACGAGCGTCCCCGAAGGCTATTCCTATGATGCGTCCAATCCCAATTCGCTGGGCTACCGCCGGATTGAATGGAAAGCTGAAACCCCCACCGGCACAGAGCTGCGTCTCTACTACAAGCTCAACCGCGCCACTTTCGAGGTGCAGCACTACTATGAGAATGCTCAGGGCGGCTTCAATTCGAAGCCTGATTCGGTCCAGAGCAATGTAGAATTCGTTTTTGGTTCCACCCACAACGCGGATTCCTTTGTCAAGACCGATGTGCAAGGCTATGAGTACGATGCGGACAATGTCAACGCCGCAGGCTACCAGACCATCTCCTGGACCACCGGAAACACTCCCGACGGAACTGTGCTCAAGCTCTACTATACCAAGCTCCAGAAGGGCTACACCGTGGAGCACTACTTCCAAAATCCTGACGGCACTTTCTCCGCTGAGCCCAGCAAGGTGGAACCCTCCACCGGCAGCTTTGTCATCAAATATGGCGAGACAAAATACGCCAGGGATTATGACCTTGTGGCCAAGGGACTGCTGGAAGGCTACACCTATGCACCCGGCGTGCCCGGCGCTGTGGCCCGAATCACCTTTGATAGCCAGAATCTCACCCTCAAGCTCTACTATGTCCGCAACGAGAAGGAGTACAAGGTCGAGCATTACACCGAGAATATCGACGGCACCTATTCTCTTGTGAAAGATGCGGTCGCCGGAGACAGCGGCAGCATCACCTTTGAAGAGACGATCCTCGCTTCCACCAAGGTTCGTTCCGACATTGTGGCCAAGGGCTTCACCTATGACGCCAGCGTGGATGGCTCCGTCACCGCCATCACTTACGACAGCGATGACGACACCCTCGCCGATCTCACCCTCAAACTCTACTACACCAGAGACGATACCGCCTTCAAGGTGGTCCATCATTTCGAGGGCGGTCCCAAGAACGGCACGACCGAGACGGAAGGCTTCACCCTCCCCGTCGGCACCAGAATCAGCGCCGACACATATGTAAACGACTATGCCAACTACAACTTCCTGTCCGAAAGAACCACGGATGAAGGATTGGATGCGTTTGACCGCCTCCAGCCCAACACCGAAGGCGTCCTCCACCTCTACTACAGATACGACGAGGTCACCCTTGAAGTCGTCCACAACTATCCGACCGAGACGGTCGCCGAAGATGCAGACACCTACTTCCTGAATACCGTGATCGACCGTGAGAGCCAGGCCGGCCCGGTTGTGTTCCATGACGGCGTGCTCTATCAGGTGGAAAGCTACACCATCACCGCCAAGGACGGCGGCGTGGCCGTCGCGGAAGAGAACGGCAAATTCACCCTCACCGAAGATACCGTCGTCACCTACAATTACAAGGTGGCCGAGGACGGCGTCAGGGTGGAGCACTACCTTGCAAATGATGATGGCAGCTACAACAATGACCCCGACTACGCCACCAGGGAAACCATCCAGTTTGGCGACACCCTGAACGCCGCCGATTATGACCTCAAGGGTACAGGCGTGGCCGTGGGCTACACCTACGATCCCGACGAGCAGCTGGCTGACGGCTTCGAGACCATCTCCTTCACCGGAGAGATGACCGAGCCCGACGGCTCCGTGCTCAAGCTCTATTACAAGCGCAACACCGCGGAATACACCGTGGAGCACTACTACCAGAACCTGGACGGCACCTATCCCACCGAACCCGTCACCTATGACGGTCAGGGAGGAAGCTTCCAGTTCGGAGACACCGTGACCGACGAAGACTTCCACATGGAGAAGCCCGGCTTCACCTATACGACGACCGAGGCTTCGGTTTCCTCCATCAGCTGGACCGAGGGCAACGCACCCGCCGGAACCGTGCTCAAGCTCTACTACGAGCGTCAGGAGACCACCTACAACGTCGAGCATTACTTCGAGCAGCTGGGCGGCGGATTCGCCCTGGAAACCAAGGCTGACGAGCAGAACCTCCGCTTCCAGTATGGAAAGACCTTCCTCGCCGATTCCTATGTGATCACCCGCGAAGGCTACGACTATGACGCGGACAACGCAAACGGCGTCAGCAAGATTGAGTGGGTGGACGACATGACCGCTCCCTCCGGAACCACCCTCAAGCTCTATTACACCCTCAAGAGAGCGAACTTTGACGTCCGCTACTACTTTGAGCAGGCCGACGGCAGCTTTGCGGAGAATACCGAAGAAGCTCTGACCGGCAATCCCTTCCTCTTCGGTGAAGAGCACGAATCCTCCGCTTACCGGAAGACTTTCACCGGCTTCACCTATGACGCCGAAAATGAAGGCAACATCACCTCCATTTCCTGGACCGAGGGCGACGCGCCTGCCGGAACCGAGCTCAAGCTCTACTACAAGCGCAACGCCACCGAGTTCACCGTCGAGCATTACTATCAGAACGTCGACGGCCCCTCCCCCGCCGATCCCGTCATCTATGACGACCAGGGCGGAAGCTTCAAGTACGGCGATGAGCACTCCTCGGAAGAATTCATCCGCGAGCAGAACGGGCTGTTCTATGACGCCGAAAATGAAAACGGCATCAGCGAAATCCGCTTTGACGGAGACACTCCCTCCACCGGCGCCACCCTCAAGCTCTACTATGTGAGAGACGCCAAGGACTTCACCGTCAAGTTCTTCTTTGAAACCGCCGGCGAACCCGGTCAGTTCACAGAGGATGAGGCCCTGCGCCTGAGAGAACAGGAATTTGTCTTCGGCACCACCCACAACGCCGCCGATTATCAGGGCAGCATCACCCTCCCCGCCGGCTACGAGTACAACGCCGCCGCCACCGAGGCGAAGGGCTTCCAGTCCATCACCTGGACCGGCGACATGACCGAACCCTCCGGCAACGAGCTGCAGCTTTACTTCACCCTCAAGAGGGCGACCTTTGAGGTACACCACTACTTTGAGGATGAAAACGGCGAGTTTGTGGAGAATCCCGACTTTGCCCTGACCAATCAGGAATTCATCTTCGACACCAGCCACAGCGCTTCCAGCTATGTGCAGACCGTCACCGGCTTCTCCTTTGACGGCACCATCGCCGACGCGCAGTTCCAGAATATCTCCTGGACCGAGGGCGACGCCCCCACGAATACCGTGCTCAAGCTCTATTATAAGCGCAACATCGCGGATTTCACCGTAGAGCACTACTTCGAGCAGACGAACGGCACCTTCGCACGCGACGATGAGATTGACACCGGTTCCTTTAAGTTTGGCGATACCAAGACGGCCGACGCCTTTATCCGCACCGTGACCGGCTACACCTATGACGCCAATGTGGAAGGCTCCATCGGCTCCATCTCCTGGATCGAGGGCGACCAGCCCACCGGCACCGTGCTCAAGCTCTACTACGTGCGCAACAGCGCCGCGTTCACCGTGGAGCACTACTTCGAGCAGGCCGACGGCGCCTTTGTCAAGGACGATGTGACTGACACCGATTCCTTCAAGTTTGGCGAGACCAAGACAGCCGACGCCTTCGTCCGCGACGAGGCCGGCTACACCTATGACGCCGAGAATGAAAACGGCATCAGCTCCATCTCCTGGACCGAGGGCGACGCGCCCACGGCCACCTTGCTCAAGCTTTACTACGTGCGCAACGCCGCGGATTACACTGTGGAGCACTACTTCGAGCAGGCCGACGGCACCTACACCCTGGACGAGACGGTCGACACCGGTTCCTTCCGGTTTGGAGACACCATCACGGCCGACGCGTTTGTCCGCACCGTGACCGGCTACAGCTACGACGCCGAGAATGAGAACGGCATCAGCTCCATCTCCTGGACCGAAGGCGACGCGCCCGCCGCGAATGTCCTCAAGCTGTACTACGGCATCAACGAGCACACCCTGACCATCCACTATCTCTATGATGAGGACGACAGCCAGGCTGCTCCCGATTACACCGCCACCCTCAAGTACGGCGATTCCTATGAGGTCGCTTCGCCCGAGATCGACGGCTTCCTGGTCGATATCGAGGTCGTGGAAGGCACCATGCCCGACGAAGACGTGGTTGTCATAGTCTACTACCTCGAGATCGAAGACATCCCGAGCAGCGAGACGCCTCTCGGCCCTCCGCCGGAGGAATCCTCCGAGCCCGAAGAGCCCATTGAGTCCATTCCGGACATCGAGCCGCCTCTCGGCCCCAACACCGGCTCGAGCGACCACAACATCGCCGTGCTGGTTCTGACCTCCCTCTTTGCTCTCGGCGCCCTGATGGTGGTCGTCGTCCGCAGAAAGAAGGAAGAGAAGTAATCCCTCCCCGGCATAACGTTTTGTAACGAAGCAGCCCCCGCGCGTTCATCACGCGCGGGGGCTTTGCCGTGGGAAGGAAGCACTGGAAGTCAAGGCAAGAAAAGGCCCGCCTCGATGAGAGGCGGGCCTTCTATGTATGTGGCTCAAGAGATTATCTCACCTTTTGCCCCTTGAGCCAAATGCTCTGGATTTGGACGTCCTCGTCGAAGAGAAGCAGGTCGGCGTCCTTTCCGGGGGCAATGGAACCAAGCCGTCCGTCCAGTCCCACCGCCGCCGCGGCGTTGAGGCTCATCATGCGGACGGCGGCCCAAATGGGCTGGCCCGCCTGCCTGGTCATCACGCGGATCAGCCGATCGGCCGTCGCTACGCTGCCGGCAAAGGCTGTCCGGTCGGGCGTCTTGGCGATACCGTCCTCCACAATCACGCGCTGTCCGTTCTCCAGGCTGCCCAAAAGGTATTCCCCCTCCGGCATGCCCGCACCGCGCATGGAGTCGGTCACCAGAATGATCTTATCAAGCGGCTTGGTCTTGCACACCAGACGCAGCAGCTCGGGGGGGAGGTGCTTGCCGTCGGCGATAATTTCGACCGCCAGCTCATCGAGCAGCAGACCGCTTTCGATCACGCCGAGCTTGCGGAAGCCGTTTTCCCGCGTGATGGTGGACATGCTGCTGTAAAGGTGGGTGACCGTGGTGTATCCGCTTTCAACGGCTTTGATCACATGACAATACTGCGCATCGGTGTGCCCGATGGAAAAGCGGATGCCCCGGGGAACCAGCGCCTCGGCCATCTCGCACGCGCCGGGCAGCTCTACCGCCACCGTCCAGCGGAGGATGTCCCCGTCGGCCAGGTCGGCGATGGCGTTGTACTGTGCGGGATTGGGGTTGCACATGTATTTTTCGTCCTGCGCGCCCTTCTGCAGGGGGCTGAAATACGGTCCTTCCAAATGCATGCCCAAAAGCTCCGGGCAAAGCTTTTTCTGCCGTTTGATCTCCCGGAAGCTCTCGAGCGCTCGGGTCAGGTCCTCCAGCGTGGAGGTCATCGTCGTCGGACAGATGGCCGTGGTGCCGTGCGCCAGATGCATGGAGAGCGCGGCGTCAAAGGCCTCTGGCGTGGCGTCCATAAAGTCGCTTCCGCCCGCGCCGTGGGTGTGCAGGTCGATGAAGCCGGGGGAGAGGTAGGCGCCTGCGGCGTCCAGCCGCTCCTTTGCGGGCGGCGCGTCGTCCTCCTTGCCCACCCAGACAATCTTTCCGCCGGAAAGAGCTGCGGTGCCGTTTTCCAGAACGGAATCGGGCAGGACGACCTTTGCGCCTGTAATCAGAAGCTCTGCCGGAGCCTGATATGCGCTCTGCATTTCCATCACTCCTTTTCAGTGTCTCTCAGAAGGCCGGTACAGCTGTGCCGGCGGCGGGGGGAATTAGTCCACCTGAAAGCCGAAATATCGCACCGCATTGTTGTAGGAAATGTCCTGCACCAGCTGTCCCAAAAGCGCAAAATCGCGTGGATACTCGCCGTTTTCCACCCAGACGGCGATCTGGTTGCACAGAATGCGTCGGAAGTATTCGTGCCGGGTGTAGGAAAGAAAGCTGCGGGAATCGGTGAGCATGCCGATGAAATTGCCCAGCAGAGAAAGGCTGGAAAGGGTGGTCAGCTGGTGGAGCATGCCCTCCTTGGTGTCGTTAAACCACCAGGCGCTGCCGTGCTGCAGCTTGCCCGGCGTGTCCGCCCCCTGGAAGCAGCCGATGATGGACCCGATGGCGGCGTCGTCGCCGGGATGGAGGGAGTAGAGCACCGTCTTGGGGAGAATGTCGTCCGACGCCAGCCGGTTTAAGAGATCAATCAACCCGGAGAGATCGGTCTGGCCGATGCAGTCGAAGCCGGTGTTTGCGCCGAGAGAGGCGAACATTTTGGAATTGACGTCGCGCACCGCGCCGAAATGAAGCTGCATCACCCAGCCGCGCCTGGCGTATTCCCCGGCGAAGAAACGCATCAGGCAGGACTGATAGTGCTCCACCGCTGCGGGAGAAGGCGCGATGCCCGCCATGGCGTCGCGGAAGGCGGCCTCCGCCTGTTTGAGATCTCCGCCGCCGAAGGGAACACGGTCAAGTCCGTGGTCGGAAGCGACGCACCCGTGCGCCGCAAAATGCTCGAGACGTTCGTGCAGAGCGCCGAAGAGGGAATCAAGGCTGTCTATCTCCCGGCCGCATACCTCGGAAAGCTGACGAATGCAGCCAGTGAAGCCCGCCTTGTGGATGTTGACGATGCCGTCGGGCCGGAAGGCGGGCAGCACCTGAAAATCACAGTCCGGGTCGGCGGCGATGCTTTCATGGGCGGCCAGCGAGTCGGCCGGATCATCGGTGGTGCAGATCACGCGAACGTTTGATTGCCGGATGATTCCCCGGACAGAGAGCTCCTTTTTTCGGAGCTGCTCATTGCACAGCTGCCAGACCGTCCCGGCGGTGCGCTCGTCGAGCACGCCGTCATAGTGAAAATAGCGCTTGAGCTCCAGATGGGTCCAGTGATAGAGCGGATTGCCGATCGCCTTGGGCAGGACGCGGGCGTAATGCAAAAACTTGGTGTAGTCGTCCGCCTGTCCGGTGATCTCCTTCTCCGGCACGCCGTTGGAACGTATGGCGCGCCACTTGTAATGGTCGCCACCGAGCCAGACCTGGGAGATGTTCTCAAACTGCACATCCTCGGCGATTTCGAGGGGATTGATGTGACAGTGGTAGTCGACGACGGGCATTTTTTCGGCATACTCATGGTACAGCCTGCGCGCCGTATCGTTGGAAAGCAAAAAGTCTTCCGTCAAAAAATCCTGCATCGTATTGCCTCCTATGATTCATTGCTTGGCTCCGGTTGCGCGGCTGAGGAAAAGCGAAAGGACTCCCGCTCCACCAGCCTGGCGGATATCGTCACCCGTTCGGCCGCCTGCGCGCCGGCGAAGAGCTCGCCGAGCATGCGCACGGCCGTGCCGCACAGGGAATCGACCATATTGTCCACACTCGTGAGAGGCGGAGTGGCGCACTCGGCCAGCAGGGAATTGTCAAAGCCGACCACCGGCATACGCAGTCCCCTGCCGGAAAGCGCCTGCTGCGCGCCCACGGCGAGCAGATCCTCGGCCGCGAGCACGGCGGAAAAGGGAAGCTTTTGGTCCAACAGGGCGCTCACCTGCCTGCGGATGTGCAGCAGATTCCGTTCGGTCCGCACAATCAGCCCTTCCTGCAGGGGAATGCCGCACTCGGCCAGTCCCTCCCTGTATCCCAGAAGCTTCTGTATGCTGCTGTAGGTGGTCACGTCATAGAGATAGAGGATGTTCCGGTAGCCGGCGCGGGAAAGCAGATGGACGCACTGCTTCATCGCCCCCAGCTCGTCGCACAGCACCGAATAAGTGTTTTTCAGGCGGATGTCGCCGTTGATGATGACGATGGGCACCTGCTTTGCGATGCTTTCCAGCTGCTCGTTTTTGAGGTTTTCCCGGAACCCAGAGCCGATCATCAGCATGGCGTCCACCCGCTTGTTGGCGAGCATCTCCAGCGATTTCTTTTTCTGCTCGGGGCTGTCTCCGGTACAGCAGAGCAGGGAATCGTATCCGAGTTCCCGCAGCAGCTTTTCCAGAATGGAAACCGCCTTGGAATAGTACAGATCGGAGACGTCGGTGCACAGAATTCCAATGGTTCTCATGGTGTTGAGTCCGAGGCCGCGCGCGAAAACATTGGGGGTGTAGCCCGATTCCTCCATGACCGTCAGCACCCGCCGCTCGGTTTTGGGACTGACGTTTTTGCTCCCGTTAAGCACACGGGAGACCGTGGCGATGGATACGCCCGCCTGCTTGGCAATGTCATAAATATTCGTTGCAATCACCTCCGAAGCGAGCGAAAGAGGCTGTGAAAGCCGGGACTGCGGCACAGGGGAAAGCCATTTTGCCGCCCGGGCGCACGCCCTTTCCGGATTGCCGTCCCCAGCGGCGGATTTTTGCTTCCCCAAAGATTAAAATATGTAAAGAGTTACATTAGACCTGGGCTGCTGTCAACTCTATTATGCCGAAAAAATCCCGAAAAGTCAATCTTTAAATCTCTGTTTTTTTCTGCTTGACATCTGAATGGACAAATGATATGATCAGAATTGTAAGCGCTTACAATTAAAATGAAACGAGGGGATCTGTATGGCAACGCGAAAGTCAATCTCAGAAATGGTGCAAAAAAAGCGCCGCCCCATTCGAGTGGTACAGTTCGGAGAGGGCAATTTCCTGCGCGGCTTCGTCGATTATATGCTCGACGTCGCCAATGAAAAAGGTTTTTTTGACGGCAGCGTCGCCGTCGTCAAGCCGATATCCTATGGAAATCTCGACGCCTTCCGCGAGCAGGACTGCATTTACACCCTCTCTTTGAAGGGAAAGCAGGACGGCCGCACGGTGGAGGAACGCCGCATTATCACCAGTATCGACCGCGCGGTCGGCGCTTATGAGGAATATGAGACCTACCGCGCGCTCTGCGAGCTGCCCGAGCTGCGTTTCATCGTCTCCAACACCACCGAGGCGGGCATCGTCTACGATCCTTCCGATTCCTTTGAGCTGACTCCGCCCAACACCTACCCGGGCAAGCTGACCAAGTTCCTCTACGAGCGTTTTTCCTCCTTCCACGGGGATCCCCAAAAGGGGGTCGTGCTCCTGCCCGTTGAGCTCATCGAGCGCAACGGCGCAAAGCTCAAGGAGTGCGTCCTCGCTTATGTGGACCAGTGGAACCTGGGAGATGCCTTCCGCTCCTGGCTGCTTACCTCCTGTTTGTTCTGCAGCACCCTGGTCGACCGCATCGTCACCGGCTATCCGCGTGAGGAAGCGCCCGGCCTGTGCGACGCCTGGGGCTATGCAGACCGCCTGATCGATACGGGCGAGCCCTTCGCCCTGTGGGTCATCGAAAGCGACCGAGCCGACGAGGTAGCCCGCCTGCTCCCGCTCGACAAGGCCGGCTTCCAGGTGGTATTCACCGACGACCTGCGCCCCTACCGCGAGCGCAAGGTGCGCATCCTCAACGGCGCGCACACGGCCACCGTTCTGGCCGCCTACCTCGCCGGGAAGGACATTGTGCGCGAATGCATGGAAGACGCCGTCACCCGCGCCCTCATGGAGCGCGTGGTCTATGAGGAAATCGCCCCCACCGTTCCCCTGCCCGAGGACGAGGTGCTCCGCTTCGCCCGCTCGGTCTTTGAACGGTTTGAGAACCCCTTCATCAGGCACAGTCTCCTGTCCATCTCCCTGAATTCGGTCTCCAAGTGGAAGGCCCGCCTGCTGCCGAGCTTCCGCGACCGCTATGCCCAAACCGGCAGCCTGCCCCAGTACCTGACCTTCTCCTTTGCCGCGCTGCTCGCCTTCTACACGGGCGAGCGCGGAGAGGACGGCGCTTATTACGGCCGCCGCGGGGAAGAGCGGTACCGCATTCAGGACGACCAGCCGGCGCTCGATTTCTTTGCGGCGCACAGCGCCCTGTCCCCAGAGGAATACGCAGCGGCCGCCGCCGCGCAGGAAAGCTTCTGGGGCGAGGACCTCGGCCGCTATCCCGGCTTTGTGGAAGCCGTTGCCGCCCACCTTACTCTCATCCGTGAAAAGGGCATGACCGAAGGTCTCAAAGCCCTGCTCGGCTGATCTGCGGCGCGGTTTTCCAGGAAAACGGGAAACGACCCCTGCATCCAAAGAACAGATTGCCCGGAACCTGTAGCAAGGTCCGCTGAAGGAGGCCTGAAAATGAAGCTGCTTCTCATTCATCCCGACGACTCGGTGGCCGTCGCCCTTGAACCAATCGCGGCGGGTTCGGCCGTTTCCGTCGGAGAAAAGACCCTCACCGCCCTGGACGACATTCCGGCCGGACACAAAATTTGCATCCGGCCGGTCGAAAAGGGCGGAGCCGTCATCAAGTACGGCAGCCGCATCGGCTTTGCGCGCCAGGATATCGCGCCCGGCGCGCACGTACATACCCATAATCTTTCCACCGCGCTCGACGCCGTTGAAAGCTACGACTACACGCCGTCGGCGCCCGCGGCGCTGCCCCCTGCCGCCGGGGAATTCCTCGGCTACGTCCGGAAGGACGGCACGGTCGGCATCCGCAACGAGCTGTGGATCATCCCCACGGTCGGCTGCGTCAATTCCATCGCCCGCATCATTGAGAGCCGGGCGGCCGCCCTTGTCGGCGGGGAGCTCGGCGCGGTGCGCGCTTTCCCGCATCCCTACGGCTGCTCGCAGCTTTCCGAGGACCACGAAAACACGCAGAAGGCCCTCGCCGGACTGGTGCGCCACCCCAACGCGGGCGGTGTGCTCGTGCTTGGCCTCGGCTGTGAAAACAACAACATCGACCAGTTCAAAACCGTTCTCGGCGATTACGACCCCGCCCGCGTGCGCTTTCTCAATTGTCAGGACAGCGCCGACGAGGTCGAGGACGCCCTCGCCATTCTCTCGGAGCTGGCGGACGCCGCCAAGGCCTGCCGCAGGGAGCGGGTGCCCGCCTCCAGGCTGGTCATCGGCCTCAAATGCGGCGGCTCGGACGGCTTCTCCGGCATCACGGCAAATCCCCTCGTGGGCCGTTTTTCCGACCTGCTTGTCTCAGCCGGCGGCTCGACCATCCTGACCGAGGTGCCCGAAATGTTCGGCGCGGAAACCCTCCTGATGGAGCGCTGCAAGGACCGCGCCACCTTTGACAAGACGGTGCGCCTCGTCAACGATTTCAAGGAATATTTCATCCGCCACGGCCAGGTGGTCTATGAGAACCCCTCCCCGGGCAACAAGGCCGGCGGCATCACCACGCTGGAGGAAAAATCGCTGGGCTGCACGCAGAAGGGCGGTTCAGCCCAGGTGGTCGGCGTTCTCGCCTACGGCGAACCAATCAAGGAGAAGGGGCTGAATCTCCTCTCCGCGCCGGGCAACGACCTTGTAGCCTCCACTGCGCTGGCCGTCTCAGGCGCACATCTTGTGCTCTTTACCACGGGGCGCGGTACCCCCTTCGGCTCTCCGGTGCCCACCGTCAAGATTTCAAGCAACACCCCGCTTTCCGAGAAAAAGCGGGACTGGATCGATTTCAACGCCGGTTCCCTCTTGGGAGGTGAACCGATGGACCGCAAAGCGCGGGAACTCTATGCTTACGTGCTCGCCCTCGCGAGCGGCGAAAAATTGACCCGGACCGAAGAACAGGGCATCTATGACCTCGCCATCTTCAAGGACGGCGTCACCCTGTGATTTGATTTTTTCTCCTCCTATCATAAAAGATTGGGGCGCGCTGCAATGAGCCAATTTGCAGCGCGCCCCGAATTGTTTGCGATTGGAAAACAGGGTTTCACATATAGGTTTGGCGTTTCCTCAGGCCGTCTTCGCTCCGCGTTTTTTCTTTGCGGGCTCCGTGGTGATCTCCCCCGCCGCCTTGAGGGAAATTCTGGTCACCGCCGGGCCGATCAGCTCGTAGATAAAGGTGCCGCACAGGATGACCGCTTTGATGGTCGGTCCGTAATCGGGGAACATCTGGGTGGCGATCATGGAAAGGCCGATCGCCACGCCGGCCTGCGGCAGCAGCGCCGCACCCAAGTACTTTTTGACGGTGGGCGGGGATTTGGCAATCGCCGCGCCGAGGCTTGCGCCCATCCACTTGCCGGCGACGCGCAGAACCACGTACAGCACGCCGACGAGGC
>CABSLJ010000023.1 GCA_902478455.1 uncultured Oscillospiraceae bacterium
GATCAATCTTCTGGTCAACGTTTTCATCGGCATGGCGGTGGGCGTCAATGTGGTTTTGGCCCGTTACTACGGCGCGGGCGATTATAAAAACGGCAGCCAGACGGTCCACACGGCCATCCTGTTGAGCTTGGTTTCAGGTGTTGCGCTCATCTTCGTGGGCGTGCTGCTGGCCGAGCCGCTGCTGTCCCTGATGGGGACGCCGAACGACGTGCTCGATCAGGCTGCCCTCTACATGCGCATCTATTTCGTCGGCATGCCGGTGGTGATGCTCTACAATTTCGGCGCCGCCGTGCTGCGCGCCGTGGGGGATACCAAGCGGCCGCTGTACTATCTGATGATCGCCGGAGTGGTCAATGTGGCGCTCAATCTGTTTTTTGTGATCGTCTGCGGCATGGGGGTCGACGGCGTGGCCCTGGCGACGGTGATCTCCCAATGTATATCGGCGGGATTGATTCTGTGGTGTTTGCTGCGCATCGACGGCATCTGCCACCTGGACCTGAAGCATCTGCACATCTACAAGGACAAGCTGTTTCAGATCATACGCGTCGGCTTGCCGGCAGGCCTGCAGGGCGCGGTGTTCTCCATTTCCAATGTGCTGATCCAATCCTCCATCAATTCCTTCGGCTCGCAGGTGATGGCGGGCAATACCGCCTGCTCCAATCTGGAGGGCTTTGTCTACACGGCGATGAACTCCATCTATCAGGCGGCGCTGAGCTTTGTGGGCCAGAATATGGGAGCCAAAAAGTACAGCCGCATCTCCAAAATCATGAAGATCTGCCTGCTTCTTGTCTTTGGCGTGGGGCTGGGCATGTGCCTGCTGATGCTGCTGTTCGGCCGGCCGCTGTTAAGCATTTATTCCTCCGATGCCACGGTGATCGATTACGGCTACCTGCGAATGGAGATCATCTTCTTTACCTATTACTTCTGTGGGATGATGGACGTGATGGGCGGCATCCTGCGCGGCATGGGATACTCCATTCTGCCCATGATCGTCTCCCTGACGGGGGCGTGCGGCCTGCGGATTCTCTGGATCGTCACCGTCTTTGCCTGGCGGCCCACCCTTTTTATCCTGTATATTTCCTACCCCATCTCCTGGCTGATCACCTTTGTGGTTCACTTTATCTGCTTTCTGGTGGTTCGTCGAAAGCTTCCCAAGACCGACGGAGAACCGTCCGCGCCGGAACCGGCTGCCGAACCGGCCGAGGCGGAGGTCTGACGTCGGCGGATGGGCAAAAGCGTTTTTCAAAAGAGACGGCGGAGAAATCCGCCGTCTCTTTTGAATATGACATCGCCGTGTCCTGTTTTCGTGTTAGAATGGGAGACAGAAATCAGACGCCTCCCTGTGCGGGGAGGAAAAACCAACCGAGGAAGGGAGATGCGACCTTGCAGATCCACCGACTGTTTGAAATCGTCTACCTTTTGATGGAAAAAGGCAGCGTGACGGCGAAAGAGCTTGCCGAGCGGTTTGAGGTTTCCACCCGGACGGTCTACCGGGACATCGACGCCTTGAGCGGCGCGGGCATCCCCGTCTATGCGAGCCGCGGGAAGGGAGGGGGCATCCGCCTGCTGCCCGATTTTGTGCTCAACAAGTCGCTTTTGACCGGGGCCGAACAGGATGAGATTCTCTTTGCGCTGCAAAGCCTTAAGGCCACCAGCGCGTCCCAAAACAGTGAGGTGTTCTCCCGTCTAAGCGGCCTGTTCCGCAAAGAAACGGTCGACTGGATCGACGTCGATTTCTCCCGCTGGGGGACGGGGGATGCCGAGCGTGAGATTTTCCAGATGCTTAAAACAGCCATTCTGGAGCGCAGAGTAATTGCTTTCACCTATTATAACACCTCCGGTGTGTGCAGCGAGCGCCGTGTGGAGCCAATGAAGCTGCGATTCCAGAGCAACAGCTGGTATTTGCAGGCCTTTTGTCTGACGAGAGAGAACTTCCGCACCTTCAAGACCTGTCGGATGGAAGGTCTCCATCTGCTCGATGAGACCTTCCAGCGGCGGGAAAGCCCACTGGAGCCTGCGGACGACTGGGGACCGCCGGCGGAATATACCGCGCTGAAACTGCGTTTTTCCGCACGAGTGGCCTACCGTGTGCGCGACGAGTTCGACCGAAGTCAAATTACCGCGGGGGAGGACGGTTGCCTTTTGGTGTCCACCTGGTATCCCGCGGAGGATTGGATCGTCGGTTTTCTGCTTTCCTTTGGGGATGATGTAGAGGTCCTTTCGCCGCCGGGCATGCGATCACGGCTACAAGGATTGGCCGAACAGGTGGCAAAAAAATATTGCGACGGTATTTGAAATATGACGCGCTGGTGTCTTGTCCCGCATGGTAAAGTAGAATCAAAAGAACAGGAGGGAAATCAGATGAACAAACAAACGGAACGTTATTGCCAAAGCTGCAGCATGCCGCTCGAAAGGCCGGCGGACCTCGGTACCGAGCAAGGCGGCGCTGCCAGCGAAGATTATTGTGTTTACTGCTACAAAGAGGGCGTTTTCACACAGGATTGCACCATGAAGGAAATGATTGAGCTCTGCCTGGAGTGTGAAAAGGACTCCGGTTTTTACGAAGATCGGGACGCCGCCAGGAAGGCCATGCTCGAATGGTTCCCCACCCTCAGACGCTGGCGGAAGACGTGATGCGGGACAGGTGTTTCTCACAAGACGGCAAGTCATCTTTACATCCCCACACGGGAGAATTTTTTCCGCAGGCGCTTCCGCTGCACAGGGGGAAACCGCCCGGACATGTAATCCGGACGAAAGATGGGTGTTCCGGAAAAGGAGGCATATTGTATGGCGGACAAGCTGGATTTTAAAAAGGAATACAAGGATCTCTATTTCCCGGGAAAGGAGCCGGCGCTCCTGACCGTGCCGCCCATGACCTTTCTGATGGTCGACGGCGCGGGCGCGCCCGAGGGAGAGAGCTATCAGACGGCCATACCGCTGTTTTACACGGTCGCCTTTACCATCAAGATGAGCAAACTGGGTCCCTGGCAGCCGGAGGGCTATGTCGATTATACCGTTCCCCCGCTGGAAGGCCTGTGGGAGGGAGCCGGAAAGACGCTTCCCGCCGACCGGAACAGCTGGAAATGGACCTCGCTGATGCGCGTGCCGGACTACGTCACGCCGGAGGTCTTTGCCTGGGCGGTGGGCGAGGCCTCCCGCAAAAAGCCCGGACCGGACTACTCCCGCATCCGCCTGGAGCGGTATGAGGAGGGACTCTGCGCCCAGGTGATGCACGTCGGCCCCTATGCCGAGGAGCAGGGGACGCTCGACCGCCTGGATGCCTTTGTGAAGCGGGAAGGACTCATCGACCGCACGCCGGAGGGCAGGCTGCACCATGAGATCTATCTCGGCGACCCGCGCCGTACGGTCCCGGAGCGGCTGAAGACGGTGCTGCGCCATCCGGTCAGGAGGAAGTAAAAAAAGAACAGGCGGTGCCGGTCCCGGACCGGACCGCACAAAGAGAAGGGCGGACGACCGCATTCGGCCGCACGGAGGGGCACTCCCGTGCGTGTGGATGCCGGTCGTCCGCCCTCCGCTATTTGGCTTTCCGGCGCGGTTTGCCCGGAAGGGGATGGCGGCGCTTTGTACGGATCAGAAGTTTTTGAGGGCGAGCTTGTCGGCCTTTTGGGGGACGGGGAAGGGATACTTCCCTGAAAAGCAGGCAGTACAGAAGCCGACCGACGAATCGGGCGCGATCTCACGGATGTTCTCGGGCGTCAGGAAACCGATGGAATCGGCGCCGATCTTTTTGCTGAGCTGCTCGGGAGTATAATGGTTGCTGACAAGCTCCTCGCGGTCGGGAATATCGGTGCCAAAATAGCAGGGCCAGAGGAAGGGCGGGGCGCTGATGCGCACATGGACCTCCTTTGCTCCCGCCCGGCGCAGAAGGGCCACAATGTGGGACATGGTCGTGCCGCGGACAATGGAGTCGTCAATCAGGACTACCCGCTTGTCCTTTACGTTGCAGGCGAGAGGGCTCAGCTTGATGTTCACGCTGGATTCGCGCATCTCTTGGGTGGGCTGGATAAAGGTGCGGCCGATATAGCGGTTTTTGACAAAGCCCTCCCCGTAGGGGATGCCCGAGGCGCGGGAGAAGCCGATGGCGGCGATGATGCCCGAATCGGGCACGCCGATGACGAGGTCGGCGTCGACGGGATGGGTCTGATAGAGCAGCCGCCCCGCCTCCAGACGGGCGCGGTAGACGCTTTGGGAATCGATGACGCTGTCCGGCCGGGCAAAATAAATGTGCTCGAAGATGCACAGGGACGATTTTCTCTGGCAGTGGGAACGGTCGGAATGAATTTCGCCGTTTGATACGATGATGATTTCCCCAGGCGCGACGTCCCGCACCAGCCCGGCTCCTGTGGCCTCGAAGGCGCACGATTCGGAGGCGAAGAGAACGCCGCCGGGCAGCTTTCCCATGCACAGCGGGCGAATGCCGAAGGGGTCGCGCACCGCGATGAGCTTTTTGGGACTCATCACAAGCAGAGAAAAGGAGCCGGTAAGGCGCGGCACCACGCGGGAGACGGCCGCCTCAATGGAGGGGGTGTGCAGTCGTTCCCGGGCGATGAGAAAGGCGATGACCTCGGTGTCGTTGGTGGTTTGGAAGATGGCGCCCTGCTGCTCGAGTTCCCTGCGCAGGGCGACGGCGTTGACAATGTTGCCATTGTGGACGATGGTCAGGGTCCCCTTGACATATTTGGTTGCCAGCGGCTGGGCGTTTTCCCGGGTGTTTTCCCCGGTGGTGGAGTAGCGCACATGGCCGATGGCGATCTTTCCGCGCATGGAGGAGAGCCTTTGTTCGTCGAACACCTCCGCCACAAGGCCGGTGTCCTTGTAACAGAGGATGCCGTCGTCGTCGTTGACGGCGATGCCGCAGCTTTCCTGGCCGCGGTGCTGCAGGGCATAGAGTCCATGGTAGACCTGCCGGGCGATTTCGCCGCTGTCTTTCCGGCAGATGCCGAACACGCCGCATTCCTCTGCGGGCTTGTCCGAATGGTTCGGCTGGTTCAATCGGGAACGACCCCTTTCTTAGAAAACTTTTCATTACAAAAAGGCATGCCCGCCCCGGGGGCAAGCCGGGGCGGGAGCCTTGGGATGTTCCGTCCCGGTGCTGTCCGGGACGGAGATGGAGGGGTGCCGTTCCGGGAGAAGCCGGAACGGAAAAAGAAGGGGTTCCGTTTCGGGGGCAACCAAAACGGAGTTGGAGGGTGTTCCGCTCCGTTATTCCGGAACGGACACGCAAAGGATGTCTCATCCCGGGGGCTGGCCGGGATGGACGGGCGCCCACGCCGGGGGCGCCGGCGCGGGACTTTTGGGAATAGGGATAAAAAGGAGGATAAACCCCATAAAAAGAAGTAAGCGATTTTAAGAAACACTGAACAGCAGCTTGCCGTAGCTCGGGAAGGGCCACAGGCTTTCGGCCGTGTTGGCCTCGAGTTCATCGGCCACGGCGCGCAGCTCCAGCATGGCGGTGAGGATGGAATCCTTGTAGAAATTGGCCTTCTCAGAGACATCGTCACAGCTCTTCATCTGCTGGAGAAGCGCCTCCAGACGGTCAGCCTTTTTGTATAGGCAGGCGCACAGGGAAGAAATCCTGGTGACGAGCGCCTCCTCTGGAGCACAGTTGATCTCGCTCGAAAGAGCCTTTTTGGCCTGGGCCGTATCGCTGAGCTGTTTGGCGTAGGACAGGCAGGCGGGGAGAATGTCCTTTTTTGCCATGTCGAGCATGGTGAGAGCTTCGATGTGCAGGACCTTGCAGTAGTTGTCCAGGGAGATTTCAAAGCGGGCCTGCATTTCGGCCTCGGTGAAGATTTTATGCTTGGTGAAGAGGGCGACGTTCTTTTCACTGACGAAGTAGGGCATGGCGTCGGCCGTCGTTTTGAGGTTGTAAAGCCCGCGGCGCTCGGCCTCCTCAATCCATTCGTCTGAATAGTTGTTGCCGTTGAAGATGATGCGCTTGTGCTCGCGGATGACCTTCTGAATCAGTGCGCCGAGCGCCGAGCGGAAGTCTTCGGCGCCTTCGAGCGCGTCAGCAAACTGGGAAAGCTCCTCGGCCACGATGGTGTTTAGGATGATGTTGGGGCCGGAGATGGACAGCGCCGACCCGGGCATACGGAATTCAAACTTGTTGCCCGTAAAGGCGAAGGGGGAGGTGCGGTTGCGGTCGGTGGTGTCTTTGGGGAAGCGGGGCAGCACATGCACGCCGACCTTCATGACGGTATGCTCGCGCGCGCCGCAGTCGCTGCCGGTTTCAATCGACTGAAGAACCTCGGTCAGCTCGTCGCCCAAAAACATCGAGATGATGGCGGGGGGCGCTTCGTTCGCGCCGAGACGATGGTCGTTGCCCGCGCTGGCGACCGAAACCCGCAGCAGGTCCTGGTATTCGTCCACAGCCTTGATCACAGCACACAGGAACAGGAGAAACTGCGCGTTTTCATGCGGCGAATCGCCCGGCTCGAGCAGGTTGACGCCGGTGTTGGTGGAGATGGACCAGTTGTTGTGCTTGCCGCTGCCGTTGACCCCGGCGAAGGGCTTCTCATGCAGGATACAGACCAGATTATGGCGGGTGGCGACCTTCTTCATCATCTCCATGGTCAGCTGGTTGTGGTCAGCCGAAATGTTGGCCGTGGTGAAGATGGGAGCCAGTTCGTGCTGGGCGGGGGCCACCTCGTTATGCTCGGTCTTGGCGAGGATGCCCAGCTTCCAGAGCTCCTCGTCGAGGTCCTTCATGAAGGCAGCCACGCGGGTATTGATCGCCCCGAAGTAGTGATCCTCCAGCTCCTGGCCCTTGGGAGGACGCGCGCCGAAAAGGGTGCGGCCGCAGTAGATGAGGTCCTTCCTCTGATTGTAGAGGTCGCGGTCGATGAGGAAGTATTCCTGCTCGGGACCGATGGTGGTCACCACGCGGGTGACGTCCTCGTTGCCGAAAAGCTTCAGCACCCGCAGCGCCTGGCGGTTGATGGCCTCCATCGAGCGCAGCAGGGGGGTCTTTTTGTCGAGCGCCTCGCCGCCGTAGGAACAGAAGGCGGTGGGAATGCACAGCACGCCGTCCTTGATGAAGGCGTAGGAGGTGGGATCCCAGGCGGTGTAGCCCCGGGCCTCGAAGGTGGCGCGCAGTCCCCCGGAAGGGAAGCTGGAGGCGTCCGGCTCGCCCTTGATGAGTTCCTTGCCGGAAAACTCCATGATGACGTTGCCCTCCGGCGTGGGGGAAATGAAGCTGTCGTGCTTTTCGGCCGTAATGCCGGTCATGGGCTGGAACCAGTGGGTAAAGTGGGTCACGCCCCGCTCAATGGCCCAGTCCTTCATGGCGTTGGCCACGATGTCGGCAATGCTGCTGTCCAGGCTCTTGCCGTCGCGCATGGTCTTTTTGAGCCTCTGATAGACGCTGTGGGGAAGACGCTCCCGCATGACCGCGTCGTTGAATACCATGCTGCCGAATTGTTCGGATAAATTTCCCATATCGATCACTCCCGTATTGAAACCGTTGAAACGCCCGGCAGGAATACTTGCCGCCGGCTGCTGGAAAGAATGGCTTTTGGACGGAGACTTTTTCCGCCGCCGTCAGGGGTTTACAGCAGGGGAACGCCGGCCTTTTTGCAGGCGTCGACCGTGCCCTGATCCCAGATGGAGCATTGGACCTCGCCGATGTGGGCCTTGCCCAGCAGCAGCATGCACAGCCTTGATTGCCCGATGCCGCCGCCCATGGTCAGGGGGAGAGTGCCGTCGAGCAGAAGCTTGTGGAAGGGGAGCTCCCGCCGCTCTTCACAGCCGGCCTTTTTGAGCTGCTCGGAGAGGGATTGCGCGTCGACCCGGATGCCCATGGAGGAAACCTCAAACGCCTGGCCCAGCACATCGTTCCAGAAGACGATGTCGCCGTTGAGCTTCCAATCGTCGTAATCGGGGGCGCGGCCGTCGTGTTTTTGGCCCGATTTGAGCAGATCGCCAATCTGCATGATAAAGGCGGTTTTATGGTTTTTCAGGTAAGCGTCCTCGCGGGCTTTGGGGGCAAGCTCGGGGTAGAGGTCCTCAAGCTCCTGGGTGGTGACGAAGCTGACCTCCCGGCAGAGACTCACGGGCAGCTGCGGGTAGAGAATCTTGATGCCCGCGAGGGTGTCGCAGACCGCCTGAACAATGCTTGTGACCGTTTGCTTGAGGTAGTCGACCGTGCGGGTTTCGGGCGTGATGACCTTTTCCCAGTCCCATTGGTCGACGTAAATGGAGTGCAGGTTATCCATTTCTTCATCACGGCGGATGGCGTTCATATCGGTATAAAGGCCCTCGCCCGGCTGAAAGCCGTATTTGTAAAGGGCGAGCCTCTTCCATTTGGCGAGCGAGTGGACGACCTGTGCCTCCGTCCTGGTTTCGAGAATATCAAAAGAGACGGGGCGTTCAACGCCGTTGAGGTCGTCGTTGACGCCGGAAGAGGCATCGACGAACAGCGGCGCGGAAACCCGCTTGAGTCCCAACGCTTCAGAGAGCTTCTGCTCAAAAGTGTGCCTGAGCTGGCCGATGGCCATCTGGGTCTCATACACGGAGAGGGTGGATTTGTAGGTTTCCGGAATCACGGTTTTACTCATAGAACTCACATCCCTTTCAGTTTCGCAGAGGAAATAAAAAAGGCGCCGCAGGTCGTGTGACCTGCAGCGCCATTGCTGAGTACGCCCTCACTATAAACCCGCGCCGGCCAAATGTCAATGGCTTTTGCGTAAAAAAACAGAGGATCGGGGAATTGTCTAATTTTTAACGGTGCGGACAAAAACAGCTTTGTGAATCGTGCCAAATGCGGCAAAAATCCCGCCGGCGCATTGACTTTGCGCCGGGGATCGGCTATAATACGGAACGATGAACAAAGGTGTTCTCCCAAGGATACGGATCATTCGAAGCGTCCGTACCCTGGGGAGGACGCCTTTATTTTTTTGCTTTGGGAGGTTTTTACCATGCTGAAAGAGGGGCAAGTACGCATCCCTTCGGGCTGTGCTATCGCCGGAATCTTTGACCGGTCGGGCAAGCGCTTTTCCGGGGAGGCGATCGTCCGGTCCATCTCCACCATGCACGACCGGTCCAACGGCCTCGGCGGCGGATTCGCCGGGTACGGCATTTATCCCGAGTATAAGGATTTGTACGCCTTCCATGTTTTTTACGACGACATTGCCGCCCGCTCGGCCTGCGAGGCCTTCCTTGAGCGGCACTTCGACGTGATCAACCTCTCCAAGATTCCGGTGCGCAAAACGCCGAAAATCCGCAACGAACCGCTGATCTGGCGCTACTTTGTCGCGCCGCTGCCCACCAAGCTGGCCGACAGTCAGCTCGACGAGCGGGAGTTCACCGCGCGCTGCGTCATCCGCATCAACACGCAGATTTCCGGCGCTTATGTCTTTTCCTGCGGGAAGAATATGGGCGTCTTCAAGGCGGTCGGCTTTCCCGAGGATGTGGGCGACTTCTACCGCCTGGAGGATTACTCGGGTTACTGCTGGACGGCCCACGGCCGCTATCCGACGAACACCCCCGGCTGGTGGGGCGGAGCCCATCCCTTTGCGCTGCTCGATTATTCCATCGTCCACAACGGCGAGATTTCCAGCTACGACGCCAACCGCCGTTTTATTGAAATGTTCGGCTACCAATGCACCTTGCTGACCGATACCGAGGTCATCACCTATATGGTCGATTATCTCCACCGCCGCCTGGGGCTGACGCTCGAGGAGGTCGCAGGCGTCATCGCCGCGCCCTTCTGGTCGACCATCGAGCGCATGCCGGAGGAGGAGCGCAAAAGACAGACCTACTTGCGCACCATGTTTTCCAGTCTCCTGATCACCGGCCCCTTTTCCATCCTTCTGGGATTCGAGGGCGGCATGATGGCCTTGAACGACCGCCTCAAGCTGCGCTCCATGGTGGTGGCCGAAAAGGGCAGCCGCGTCTATGTAGGCAGCGAGGAATGCGCCATCCGCGCGGTGGAGCCCGCGCCGGAACGGCTCTTTGCCCCGCGCGGCGGGGAACCCGTGATCGTCACACTCAGTGAGGAAGGGAGGCGCGCAATATGCCGGTAGATTTTCTGTATCCCGAATATGAGGTCGTCCGCAACCGCGAGCGCTGCATCGCCTGCCGCGTGTGCGAACGCCAGTGCGCCAACGAGGTGCATACCTTCGATCCCGAACGGGGCGTCCTGTTGAGCGACGACGCCAAGTGCGTCGACTGCCACCGCTGCGTTTCCCTGTGCCCCACCCGGGCGCTCAAGATTGTAAAATCCGACCATACCTTCAAAGAGAACGCCAACTGGACGGAGGACGCCATCCGCGAGGTCTACCGCCAGGCGGGAAGCGGCGGAGTGCTGCTCTCCTCCATGGGCAACCCCAAGCCCTTCCCGGTCTATTGGGATAAGATTCTCATCAACGCCTCGCAGGTGACCAACCCCTCCATCGATCCCCTGCGCGAGCCGATGGAGACGCGGGTCTCTCTCGGCCGCCGTCCGGACGCCATAGAGCGGGACGCAGAAGGCAGGCTGACCGGCAATCTGCCGCCCCACCTCGAATGCGCCGTGCCGATCCTCTTTTCGGCCATGTCCTACGGCTCCATCAGCTACAACGCGCACGAAAGTCTCGCCCGCGCCGCGCGCGAACTCGGCATTTACTACAACACCGGCGAGGGCGGCCTGCACGAGGATTTCTACCAGTACGGACCGAATACCATCGTGCAGGTAGCCTCCGGCCGTTTCGGCGTCCATCCCGACTACCTGCGCGCCGGCGCGGCGGTGGAAATCAAGATGGGCCAGGGAGCCAAGCCGGGCATCGGCGGGCATCTGCCCGGGGAGAAGATCGTGGGGGACGTCTCCCGCACCAGAATGATCCCCGAGGGTTCGGACGCCATCTCCCCCGCCCCCCATCACGATATCTACTCCATCGAGGACCTGCGCCAGCTGGTTTACTCCTTAAAGGAGGCCATCGGCTATTCCAAGCCGGTCATCGTCAAGATCGCCGCGGTGCACAACGTGGCGGCCATCGCCAGCGGCATCGCCCGCAGCGGCGCGGATATCATCGCCATCGACGGCTTCCGCGGAGGCACGGGGGCCGCGCCCACCCGCATCCGGGACAACGTGGGCATCCCCATTGAGCTGGCGCTTGCGAGCGTTGACCAGCGCCTGCGCGACGAGGGCATCCGCGGCAACGTCTCGCTGATCGTCGGCGGCAGCATCCGAAGCAGCGCCGACGTGGTCAAGGCCATCGCCCTGGGGGCTGACGCCGTCTACATCGCCACGAGCGCCCTTCTCGCCCTTGGCTGTCATCTCTGCCGCTCCTGCCAGCAGGGCAAGTGCAACTGGGGCATCGCCACCCAGCGCCCCGAGCTGGTCAGGCGGCTCAATCCGGAGGTCGGCTACAGAAGGCTCTGCAACCTCGTCACCGCCTGGGAGCATGAGATCAAGGAGATGATGGGCGGCATGGGCATTAACTCCATCGAAGCGCTCAAGGGAAACCGGCTGATGCTGCGCGGCGTCGGCCTCAATGAGAAGGAGCTGTCCATCCTCGGCATCCAGCACGCGGGGGAGTAACCGGGAGGAGAACAGGTCAAATGACCGGCAGTCCGACCGTAGAGGTTGTTGGAAATCCCGACCGGCGCGCGATACAAGGCCACAGACAGACGAATTAAGACGTTTTTACATGCTCCACGAAGCAGAAAGGCGGAATCGGATATGACGACAATCGACGCGCAAAGCCTCGATTTCCGGCAATTGAATCAAAGAATACGCGGGGAACGGGATCGTGAAATCACCGTTGCCCATTGCCTCGGCCAGCGGTACATCGCGAGCGGTCTTTCAGGCAGGCGCATTGTAATAGAAGGCACGCCCGGCAACGCGCTCGGCGCCTATCTCGACGGCTGTGAGCTCATCGTCCGGGGCAACGCACAGGACGCGACAGGGGACACGATGAACGACGGTTCCATCGTCATCCACGGTTCGGCGGGGGACGCCACCGGCTACGCCATGCGCGGCGGGACGATCTTCGTCGAAGGGGACACCGGCTACCGCGCGGGCATTCACATGAAGGCATACAAAGGCAAACGTCCGGCGCTTGTCGTCGGCGGAACGGCCGGCAGCTTCCTCGGGGAATATCAGGCGGGGGGCACCATCGTGGTGCTCGGCCTCGGCCGCCGAACGGGAGGAAAGGCTCCGGTGGGCAACTTCTGCGGCACGGGAATGCACGGCGGCCGCATCTATCTGCGCGGGGAGGGGGCGCTCCCTAACCTGCCCGCCCAGGTGTCCGAAGCCCGGGCGAGCGATGCGGAGATGGCGGACATTCGTCCGCTGCTGGAGGCCTTCTGCGCCACCTTTGGACACAAAATGGAGGAACTCCTGGCCGAACCCTTTCAGGTGCTGAAACCGGATACGAAAAATCCTTACAAACAGCTTTATACCGCGAACTGAATCGCTTATAATAAGGCAAAGGGCCTGCCGCGCGGCAGGCGAAACGGGCTTCCCGCACAAAACAGTTTGTGACAATATTTCGGAATCCGCTCGTTCAATCAGGAGGTGCGCGCCATGAATACCACCGTTAGCGAAGTGCTCCATTTTGTGGAAGAAAACGACGTCAAATTTGCCCGGCTTGTGTTCGGCGATATTTTCGGCAAGCCGAAAAATATTTCCATCCTCGCCGAGGAACTGCCCCGCGCCTTTGAAAGCGGCATCTCTTTCGACGCGTCCGCCGTCAAGGGCTTCATGAACGTGGAGGAGTCCGACCTTTTCCTCTACCCGGACCCCGGCACGCTGGCCGTGCTGCCGTGGCGTCCCCAGCAGGGGCGCGTGGTGCGCTTTTTCTGCGACATCAAGCGTCCCGACGGAACCCCCTTTGAAGGGGACGGACGCAGCATCCTAAAGAACGCCGTCCAGCGCGCCGCCGCGCTACACTACGTCTGCCGGATCGGCGCGGAATGCGAGTTTTATCTTTTTGAGGCCGACGAGAAGGGACGCCCCACCCGCACGCCGCACGACACAGCCGGCTATTTCGACATGGCGCCCGACGACAGGGGCGAAAATATTCGCCGGGAAATCTGCCTGACGCTCGAGCAGATGGGCATCCGGCCGGAGAGTTCCCACCACGAGCAGGGGCCCGGTCAAAACGAGATCGACTTTAAGTACAGCGACGCCTTGAGCGCGGCCGACAGCCTCTCCACCTTCAAGAACGTGGTCAAGACGGTGGCGGCGCGCAGCGGGCTTTACGCCTCCTTCATGCCCAAGCCGGTGCGCACGGCGAGCGGGAGCGGGTTGCATGTCAACATGTCGCTTTCCAAGAATGGACTCAACATCTTCAAAAGCGGCGGGAACGAGCACTCCCAGGCGGCGGAGAGCTTCATTGCCGGCGTGCTCGCGCATGTGGGGAATATGACCGCCTTTCTCAATCCCATCACCAACTCCTACGAACGGCTCGGCCGGTATGAAGCGCCGCGCTATGTGACCTGGTCGCATCAAAATCGCTCGCAGCTCGTCCGTATTCCCGCGGCGCGCGGGGAGTACGCCCGCATGGAGCTGCGTTCGCCCGACCCGGCCTGCAATCCCTACCTGGCCTTTGCGCTGCTGCTGCACGCGGGACTCGACGGCATTGAGCGCGGTCTGCCGCTGTGCGGGGCGACCAACCGCAACCTTTACCTTGTGGAAAAGGAGGAGGCCGAAGCTCTGGAAGCCCTGCCGGGCAGTCTGGCCGAGGCGGTCGAGCGGGCGGAGAGAAGCGAGTTCGTCCGTTCAATACTGCCCCAAAAGACGCTCGAGACCTTTTTGGACGCCAAACGCAGGGAATGCGCGGCCTATGCGGAGGCCCCGGATAAGCACCGCTTTGAAGAAGCCTTTTACTTTCCACATCTTTAATGCCCATCCGATGATAGGAAAAAGGCGGTGATGATGTGGAGAACGTTCTGGTGGTTTCGGGTTCCAGGCAGAGCAGCGGTCAGTTCATTCAGCTTTTAAGCGCGGGCGCGCCGATGCGCGCTGCCGAGGCGGGAAGCGGTTCCCAGGCGCGCCGCATGCTTGCGGGCGCCGATTACGACCTGGTGATCATCAATTCTCCCCTGCCGGATGAATTTGGAGATCATCTGGCCGTGCATGTGGTGGAAAACAGTTATTCGGGCGTGATTCTGATTGTCAAAAGCGAGCTCGCCGACGACGTGGCGCAGAAGGTGGAGGAGCACGGCGTGTTCGTGGTGCCCAAGCCGGTCAGTCGGGCCTTCTTTTACCAGGCGCTCAAGCTGGTGGAGGCCTCCCGCAGGCGGATGCTGGGCCTTCGGACGGAGAATCTGCGCCTTCAGGATAAGGTCGAGGAGATCCGCTTTGTCAATCGGGCCAAGTTTGTGCTGATGGAGCGCCTCAACATGACCGAGCAGCAGGCCCACCGCTACATCGAGAAGCAGGCCATGGATATGCGCCTGACGCGCCGGGAGGTGGCGCAGGGCATACTCTCCACCTACGACAATTGACAAATCCCCCGGCTTTGCCCCACCAGCGCCTTCGGGCGAGCCGGGGACGGGACGGATGGGGCGTTCCCGGCTGATGCGGGAGCGCCTGAACAGAAACGCGACTGCGCGCGGCGTGCGCCGCGCAGGGAAAGGGAGGAATTACGCAATGGGACAAAGGGCTTATCTTCTGCTGGAAAACGGCTTGGTATTCGAGGGGGAAAGCTTCGGTGCGCAAAGGGAGGTCACGGGCGAGCTTGTCTTCACCACCGCGATGACCGGTTATCTGGAGACGCTGACCGACCCGAGCTATTATGGACAGATCGTTGTCCAGACCTTCCCGCTCATCGGCAACTACGGGGTCATCCCGGAAGATTTTGAAAGCGAAAAGCCGCGGCTTACGGCGTATATTGTCAGACAATGGTGTCGGGAACCCTCGAATTTCAGAAGCGGGGGAGATCTCGCCACCTTTTTAAATGCCAACGGCATTGTGGGGCTCGCGGGCGTCGACACCCGCAGGCTGACCCGCATCGTGCGCGAATCGGGCGTGATGAACGCCCGCGTCCTCCTGAGTCCGCCGGATGTGGAGGCGGAGCTGCCCGGCGTGCGCGCCTACCGCGTGGAAAACGCGGTGCGCTCGGTCAGCAGTCTGGGCGAATACGCCGGGGACGACGGCGCGCAGGGTCCCCGCGTGGTGCTGTGGGATTTCGGCGCCAAGCGGTCAATCGAAAAGGAGCTGGTAAAACGCGGCTGCCGTGTTTTCTGCGTACCCTCCCATGTTTCGGCGGAAGATATTCTGAGCCTCAATCCAGACGGCGTCATGCTCTCCAACGGCCCGGGCGACCCGGCGGAGAACGTCCGGGAAATTGAGCAGCTGCGCACGCTCTGCAAAAAAGGGCTGCCCACCTTTGGCATCTGTTTGGGCCATCAGCTTTTGGCCCTCTCTCAGGGGGCCGAAACGGGTAAACTCAAGTACGGCCACCGGGGCGCCAACCAGCCGGTGGTGCGGGAGAGCGACAAACGGGTCTTCATCACCAGCCAGAACCACGGCTACGCCGTGCTGCCCGCTTCCCTGCCGGAAAACGCACAGATGAGCTATTACAACGCGAACGACGGCACCTGCGAGGGAATCGACTACAAAAATATGCCCGCTTTTTCGGTCCAATTCCATCCGGAGGCCGCGGCGGGACCGCAGGACACAGCCTTCTTGTTCGACCGGTTTGTGGAAATGATGAAAGGGGGAAATGACCATGCCGAGAAATAAGGACATCAAAAAGGTGCTCGTCATCGGTTCGGGACCCATCGTCATCGGCCAGGCGGCCGAGTTTGACTACGCCGGCACTCAGGCCTGCCGCGCCCTCAGGGAGGAGGGGATCGAAGTCGTCCTCGTCAACTCCAACCCCGCCACCATTATGACCGACAGCGCCATGGCCGACAAAATCTATATCGAGCCGCTTTCCCTGAAAACCGTGGAGCGCATCATCGAAAAGGAGAAGCCCGACGGAGTGCTTTCCAATCTCGGCGGTCAGACGGGTTTAAATCTCTCCATGCAGCTCGCCAAAAGCGGCTTTTTAAGGGCGCACGGCGTCCGCCTGCTGGGCGCGAATCCCGACGCCATCGACAAGGCCGAGGACCGCAGGCGCTTCAAGGAGACCATGCAGAAGATCGGCCAGCCGGTCATCCCTTCGGTGGTGGCCGAAAGCGTGGAGGAGGCGGTACGCTTTGCCGGAGAGACCGGCTACCCGGTCATCGTGCGCCCCGCCTTTACGCTGGGCGGCAGCGGAGGCGGCATCGCGTCAAACGAGGCCGAGCTGAGAGAGACGGCCGGCAACGGCCTGCGGCTTTCCCCCATCGGCCAGGTACTGGTGGAAAAGAGCGTCGCCGGCTGGAAGGAGATCGAATTCGAGGTCATGCGGGATGCGGACGGCAACGTCATCACCGTCTGCTCGATGGAAAACTTTGACCCGGTCGGCGTGCACACGGGGGATTCCATCGTCATCGCCCCGGCGGTCACACTGGCGGACAGGGAATATCAGATGCTCCGCACGGCGGCGCTGCGCATCATCTCCGAACTGGGCGTGGAGGGCGGCTGCAACGTGCAGTTCGCCCTGCATCCAGAAAGCTTTGAATACGCCGTCATCGAGGTCAATCCCAGGGTATCCCGCTCGTCGGCCCTCGCCTCCAAGGCGACCGGTTATCCCATCGCCAAGGTGGCGGCCAAGATCGCCGTCGGTTACCGGCTGCACGAGATTGTAAACGCCGTCACGGGGACAACCAGCGCCTGCTTTGAACCGGCGCTCGACTATGTGGTCGTCAAGTTCCCAAAATGGCCGTTTGATAAATTCGTCTACGCCCGCCGCAGGCTGGGCACCCAGATGAAGGCCACCGGCGAGGTCATGGCCATCGGACAGACCTTTGAGGAGGCGCTGATGAAGGCGGTGCGCGGCGCGGAAATCTCCCGGGATTTTCTCGGCGACGAGCGCTTCCGCGCGATGGAAAGCGACGAGCTGCTCCAAAAGATCGACGCGTGCGACGACGAGCGCCTTTTCGCCGTGTATGAGGCCCTTTACCGCGGGATTCCCGCCGCCGAACTGCACCGCAGAACGGCGATCGACCGTTGGTTCCTCTCCAAGCTGCAGATCCTCGCGGCCATGGAATGGCGGCTGCGCGAAGGCGGCGTCACGCCCGAACGGTATCTTGAGGCCAAACGCCTCGGCTTCCCCGACCGGGTGATCGAACGTCTTTCGGGGGAAAAGGTGGAGCGGCCGCTTTCGCCGGGCTACAAAATGGTGGACACCTGTGCGGCCGAGTTTGAAGCGCAGACCCCCTATTTCTACGCAAGCTGCGACCAGGAGGACGAGGCCTCCGCATTTCTCGCCGCCCGCCGTTCGGAGAAAAAGACGGTGCTCGTGCTGGGTTCGGGCCCGATTCGCATCGGCCAGGGCATAGAGTTTGACTATGCTTCGGTCCACTGTGTGTGGGCGCTGCGCAAGGCGGGCTACGAGGTGGCCATCGTCAACAACAATCCCGAAACCGTTTCCACCGATTTTGACACCGCCGACCGCCTCTATTTCGAGCCTCTGACCCCCGAGGACGTGATGGGCGTCATCCGCGTGGAAAAGCCGTGCGGCGTTGTGGTCGCCTTCGGCGGGCAGACGGCCATCAAGCTGACAAGCTTCCTTTCGGAAGCGGGCGTACCCATCCTCGGCACCCCGGCCGACAGCATCGACCTCGCCGAGGACCGCGAACGGTTTGACGCGCTGCTTGAACAGCTCGGCGTCAAGCGTCCGCAGGGCATGACCGTCATGACCACGGAGGAGGCGCTCGCGGCCGCGGAGAAGATCGGCTATCCCGTCCTCATGCGGCCCTCCTATGTGCTCGGCGGGCAGAATATGATCATCGCCTTCGGCGAGGAGGACATCAGGGAATATATGGCGGTCATCCTCTCCCACGGGATTGAAAACCCGGTGCTCATCGACCGCTATCTTTCGGGCACCGAGCTGGAAATCGACGCCATCTGCGACGGCGAGGACATCCTCATCCCCGGCATCATGGAGCACGTCGAGCGGGCGGGCATTCATTCGGGCGACTCCATCGCCGTCTACCCCGCCTGGAACATCGACGACGACATGACCGACGCCATTGTCGACTGTTCGCGCAGGCTGGCCCTTGCCCTCCATACCAAAGGGCTTTTAAATATCCAATACCTCATTTACGAGGGTCAGCTTTACGTCATCGAGGTCAATCCCCGCTCCTCCCGCACCATTCCCTACATCAGCAAGGTCACCGGCGTGCCGATGGTCGACCTGGCCACGCGCGCCATGCTGGGGGAAAAGCTCCGGGACATGGGCTTTGGCACGGGGCTTTATCCGAGCGGCGCCTATGTGGCCGTCAAGGTGCCCGTCTTCTCCTTTGAAAAGCTCGAGCGGGTGGACACCCACCTCGGCCCGGAAATGAAGTCCACCGGCGAGGTGCTGGGCATTGCCCGGACGCAGGAAGAGGCGCTTTACAAAGGAATGACCGCCGCCGGCTACCGCATGGGCAAAAAGGGCGGCGTATTCATCACCGTGCGCGACAGCGACAAACCGGAAATCGCCGACACCGCCGCCCGGTTCTATAAACTGGGCTTTACCCTTTACGCCACCAGGGGGACGGCCCGCGTCCTGCGCGGGGCGGGCATCCCGGTGGAGACGGTCAAAAAAATTCATGAATCGGCCGACAACACCCTGGCCCTCATCGAAAGCGGACTGATAAGCTACGTCATCTCCACCTCTTCCAAAGGGCGTATCCCCACGCGGGACAGCGTCAAAATCCGCCGTAAGACGGTCGAGCGCGGCATCCCCTGCCTGACCGCCATCGACACGGCCAACGCCATGGCCCGCTGCCTCGAAAGCCGCTATTCCGAGGTTTCCACCGAGCTTGTGGACATCAATCATCTGAGGAGTGAGCGCATGAAACTGAACTTCACAAAAATGGAAGGCTGCGGAAACGACTACATCTACTTCGATTGTTTTTCCCAGGAAATCCGCAATCCGGAGGGCCTTTCCATTCGTCTGGCCGACCGCCGCTTCGGCGTGGGGGGCGACGGCGTCATCCTCATCTGCCCCTCCGATGTGGCCGACGCCAAGATGCGCATGTTCAATCTCGACGGCAGCGAGGGGAAAATGTGCGGCAACGGCATCCGCTGTGTGGGCAAGTTTGTCTACGACCACGGCATCGCCCAAAAAGAGGAGATGACGATTGAGACGCTAAGCGGCGTCAAGCAGCTCCGCCTGTACAAGCACGGCGGTGTGGTCGACCAGATCCGCGTGGACATGGGAAGGGCCGAGCTGCGCCCCGAGCGCATTCCCGCGCGGTTCCCGGGCGAGCGGGCGGTCGGCGTGAAGGCGGAGATCGGCGGAAAAAGATATACCGTCACCTGCGTTTCCATGGGCAATCCCCACTGCGTCGTCTTTTGCGACGACGTCGAATCGCTCGACCTCGAGACCGTCGGTCCTCTCTTCGAGCACAGCGAGCTCTTCCCCGAGCGGGTCAATACCGAATTCATCAAGGTGCTCGGCCCCCGCACCCTCAAGATGCGGGTGTGGGAACGCGGCAGCGGCGAGACCTGGGCCTGCGGAACAGGCGCGT
>CABSLJ010000024.1 GCA_902478455.1 uncultured Oscillospiraceae bacterium
GCTACAAGGTGGCCATCTGCGAGCAGACCGAGGACCCCAAGCAGGCCAAGGGGCTCGTCAAGCGGGACATCGTCCGCGTCATCACCCCGGGCACGGTCATCGAGGGCAGCATGCTCGATGAAACCCGCAACAATTATATCTGCTCGCTCTTTTTGGAGGACGCCCGCGCGGGAATCTGCTTTTGCGACATCTCCACCGGCGAGCTCCAGGCGACCGAGCTGGAAGCTCAGATGCTCGAGGACGAGCTCCGCGGTGAGCTGGGGCGCTTCTCCCCGCGGGAAATCCTCGTCGGCGGAGCGGTGGGGCGGCTTCAGGCGCTTTCTCCCTTTATCAGGGACAAGCTTTCGGCCAGCGTGGAGATGCTGCCCGACGAAGCCTTTGTCCCTGCCGCAGCAGAAGTCATCGTCCTGGCTCAATTCGGCAAGGAGGAGCTTTCCCAGCTGGGGCTGGAGGAAAAGCCCCTCGTCGTCCGCGCGCTGGGCGCGCTGTTTTCCTACCTGAAAACCACGCAGATGATCGGCCTGGAGCGCATCAACCTCATAGAGCTTTACAACGAGACCCAGTTCATGAAGCTCGACTTAAACGCCCGCCGGAACCTCGAGCTGATCGAGACCATGCGCAGCAAGGAAAAGAAGGGCTCGCTGCTCTGGGTGCTGGACAAAACCAGGACCGCCATGGGCAAGCGCCTTATCCGCGCCTGGATCGAACAGCCTCTCGTCGGCTGCGCGCAAATTCTCCGCCGCCAGAACGCCGTGGAGGAGCTTTGCGCCGATGCGGCGGTGCGCGCCGGTCTTTTTGAGAGGCTTTCAGGCATCTATGACCTAGAGCGGCTCATGACCCGCATCGTCTACGGCTCGGCCAACGGCCGGGAGCTGCGCTCCCTTGGAACCGCGCTCTCCCGCCTGCCCGCGCTGTGCGAAGCCACCGCCGGCTTCCAGTCCCGTATGCTTTCCGACATCCACGCCCAGCTCGATCCCCTTGCCGACGTCTGCTCCTTGATTGAAGCGGCCATTGTCGACGACCCGCCCTTTACCGTGCGGGAGGGCGGCATCATCCGCAAGGGCTATAATGAGGAACTCGATCTTCTGGAGGGCGACATGAGCGACGGCAAGGGCGTCGTCGCCCGAATAGAGGCCAAAGAGCGAGAACGCACCGGCATCCCCAAGCTCAAGGTGGGCTATAACCGCGTGTTCGGCTATTACATAGAGGTCACCAATTCCTACAAGGATCAGGTGCCCGAAAGCTACATCCGCAAGCAGACGCTGACCAATTGCGAACGCTACATCACCCAGGAGCTCAAGGAGCTGGAAGCCCGCATCCTCGGCTCGAGAGAGCGGGCGGTGCAGCTCGAATACCAGCTTTTTGACGAGGTGCGCCGCTCGGTGGCCGGACAGCTGCCCCGCATTCAGCAGACGGCCCGCGCCATCGCCCAGTTGGACGTTTTGTGCTCCTTTGCCGAAACGGCCGTCAAAAACGGCTACTGCCGGCCCGAGGTCAATCTGGACGGCAGGATCGTCTTAAAGGACAGCCGCCATCCCGTCGTCGAGGTGCTTTTGGACGGCGCGCCCTTTGTGCCGAACGACGTTCTTCTGGACCGTCAGGACAACCGCGTGGCCATCATCACCGGCCCCAACATGGCCGGTAAATCGACCTATATGCGCCAGACGGCGCTGATCGTCCTCATGGCGCAGATCGGCAGCTTTGTGCCCGCGTCCCACGCCGAAATCGGCATTGTGGACAGCATCTTCACCCGCGTCGGCGCGTCGGACGACCTCGCCTCGGGGCAGTCCACCTTCATGGTGGAAATGACCGAGGTGGCCCAGATTTTGAAGAACGCGACCGACAAGAGCCTGCTGATCCTCGATGAAATCGGCCGCGGCACCTCCACCTTTGACGGCATGAGCATCGCCCGCGCGGTGCTCGAATATGTGGCGGATAAGAAAAAGCTGGGCGCAAAGACCCTCTTCGCCACCCATTACCACGAGCTGACCGTGCTGGAGGACATGCTCTCCGGCGTGAAGAATTACAACATCGCCGTCAAAAAGCGCGGGGACGACATCACCTTCCTGCGGCGGATTGTGCGCGGCGGCGCGGACGACAGCTACGGCATCGAGGTCGCCAAGCTCGCCGGCATTCCCGACTGGGTGGTAAGCCGCGCCAAGAAATTTTTAAAAGAGCTGGAAAGCGGCAAGGGGCGCGAAAAGCCGGCCTTTTCCACGGAAGACGCGCCGGAGGAAGAGGAAAGCCTGCAGATATCCCTTGAGCCTTCCGCGGAGTCGCAGATTGTCGAGCGGCTCAAGCGGGTGGACGTCAACACCCTGACGCCCATCGAGGCGCTCAACACCCTCTTTGAGCTGACAAAACTCATTTCATAGCATGGTAACTTTCGGAAGGGAGGCGAACTCATGGGAAAAATTCACGTGCTGGACAAGCACGTCGCCGAGCTCATCGCGGCGGGGGAGGTGGTCGAACGGCCCTCCTCAGTGGTCAAGGAGCTGGTGGAGAATTCCATAGACGCCGGAGCGACTTCGGTCACGGTGGAGATCAAGCATGGGGGCGTCACCTTTCTTCGGGTGACCGACAACGGCTGCGGCATCGCCCGCGAGGACGTGCCCACCGCCTTTTTGCGCCATGCGACCAGCAAGGTGCAGCGGGAGAGCGATCTCGACGGCATCGGCACCCTGGGCTTCCGCGGAGAGGCTTTGGCCTCTATCTCGGCCGTGGCCCGCGTGGAGCTGCTGACCCGAACGGCCGACGAGCTCGCCGGTACCCGTTTTTCCATCGCCGGCGGGGAGGAAGGGGAGCTTGACGACGCCGGCTGCGCCGCGGGCACCACTCTCATCGTCCGCGACCTGTTTTACAACACCCCCGCCCGCATGAAATTCCTCAAGAAGGATATTTCCGAGTCCAACGCCGTGGCCGGCGTGCTCGACCGCGCCGCCCTCTCCCATCCGGAGGTGGCCTTCCGTTTTGTGCGCGACGGCAGAGAGGAGATGAACACCCCGGGGGACGGAAATCTCAAAAACTGCATCTTTGCCGTGTACGGCAAGGAGTTCACCGCGGGACTGATGCCCCTTTCTTACGAGATGAACGGCGTGAAGGTCACAGGCTTTGTCACCAAGCCTTCCGCCGCCCGCCCCAACCGCAGCATGCAGCACTTTTTCCTCAACGGGCGTTACGTCAAAAGCCGCACGGCCATGGTGGCGCTCGAAGAGGGTTTTAAAGGCTCCATCATGGCGGGAAAGTTTCCCGCCTGCGTGCTCCATTTGACTATCTCTCCCGAATGTGTGGATGTCAACGTCCACCCGGCCAAGATTGAGGTGCGCTTTTTCAATGAACGGCCCATCTTTGACGCGGTCTATCACGGCGTCAAGTCGGCGCTGCTCGGTGGCGACCGCCGCCCGGAAATCCCCTTGAAGCGCCCGGAAAAACCGGTTTCTGCGATGGGGGAAAAGTCTAAGCAGCTTCCGCTCGGAGATTTTGGGAGCGCGGGGAAAGCGCTGCCGCCTGCCCAAAAATCTTTCGCTGAAACGCCAACGCCTCCCTCCGCTTCTTTACCTGGGCGGGATGGGTCTGAATCATCCGCTGCGGCGCGTAAGGATGAGGCAAAGGCCGCTTCTCCTGTGGAGCCGCTTGTCAGCATCCCTCCGAAAACAGCCTTCGGGAGCGTGCGGGTGAGCGACTTCACGGCGGAGGACCCGGTTTACCGCGTGACCTACCCCAGCGCATTGGAGCGGCGCGCGCAGGCGCGGGAAACGGCGGACGAACCAAAGGAGCGTCTGACCGTGACGGTGGGGGAAAAGCTCCCGCACGGCGCGGGACAAACGATGCCGCCGGAAACGAAGGAGCCTTCCGCGGCCGAACAACTGGAGGAAGTCCCTTCCCGGGCGGAGCCTCCGGCACAGGAACCCGGCGCGCCGGTGCTCGCCGAAGATCGGCCGGCGCGGGTCATCGGCGAGGCGTTCAAGGCCTATCTCATCCTCGAAAGCGGGGATGAGCTGCTGCTGATCGACAAACACGCCGCGCACGAGCGTCTGCTTTACGAACGCCTGAAGGCGGAAAGTGGCAGGACGGAAGCCCAATATCTCCTGGAGCCGGTGACCGTGACGCTGGAAAAGAACGAATACGCAGCCTTGTTGGAGCAGTTGCCTCTGCTCGCTGAAGCCGGCTTTGAATTGGAGGACTTCGGCGGCGGGACGGTGCTTGTCCGCAGCGCCCCTCTGGCCTTTGAGCGGGCGGATATCGCCGCCTCCGTGGAAGAAATCGCGGGGCATTTCGCCCAGAGTCGCCGGGACGTCAGCACCGAACAGCTCGATTGGCTCTACCACAACATCGCCTGCCGGGCAGCCATCAAGGCGGGAAAGCCGAGCGCAGAGGAGGAATTGGTCGCCCTGGTGCGGATGCTCCGGGAGCATCCCGAAGTGCGCTACTGCCCGCACGGCCGTCCGGTCTATGTGGCGCTGACCAAAAAGGAGCTGGAAAAGCAGTTCAAGCGCATTTGATCCATTCAGAAAAGGAGGCGGGGCATGGACGAAGCGAATAAGATTCCGCTGCTCGCCGTCGTTGGGCCCACGGCCTCCGGTAAGACCCGGCTGGCCGTCGAACTCGCGCTGCAGACGCACGGAGAGGTCGTCTCGGCCGATTCCATGCAGATCTACCGCGGCATGGACATCGGCACGGCCAAGCCCACGCCGGAGGAGCAGCGCGGCGTGCCTCATCATCTGATCGATTTTGCTGACCCGGCGGAGCTTTTCAGCGTTGCGCGCTATGTGGAGCTTGCGCGCGCCTGTATACAAGAGATCCACGGCAGGGGGAAGCTGCCCGTCCTGGCGGGAGGCACCGGCCTTTATGTAAACGCCGTGCTCGACCACCTCCAGTTTGCCGGCGAGGAGCGCGACCCCACTTTGCGGGAAGCGCTCAAGGCGCGCGCCGAGCGGGAGGGGGGAGCGGTCCTCCTCGAGGAGTTGCGGAGCTTCGACCCGGAAACGGCCGCCCGTCTGCATCCCGCCGACCTCGGGCGGATCATCCGGGCCATCGAGCTCTACCGCGCGACGGGCGTCACCATGACCGAGCAGATCGCCCGTTCCAGGCGGGAGGAGCCGCCCTACCGGGTGTGCATGCTGGGTCTGACTTACCGGGACAGGGACCTCCTTTACCGGAAGATCAACGCCCGCGTGGACGACATGCTGCGCCGCGGGCTGCTGGCGGAGGCCGAGGCCGTTTTTCGCTCTCCCGGCGGAAAAACCGCCGTGCAGGCCATCGGCTACAAGGAGCTCTTTTCCTGCTTCCGCGGGGAGCAGCCTCTGGAGGCCGCCGTGGAAGACCTCAAGCAGAGCACCCGCCGCTATGCCAAGCGGCAGCTCAGCTGGTTCCGGCGCGACTCCCGGATACACTGGATATACGTCGACGAATGCGGGGATTTTTCAGAAATTGTGAAAAATAGTTTCCAGTATATGGAACTTGATGGAATCTTGTGATACAATTATAATGAAAAGGGCGGTTTTTCAACGCCCTCTTCATGGAAAGGAACCGGTTATGGGCAATACGTTTGTAAAGCGGCTGATCACGGTGGTAATCGCGCTGCTACTGATCGTTTATGTGGGCTTCCAGATTTACAACGCCAATTACTCTCAGGTCAAGACCGAGACCGTCTCTTACATGACCACGGCCGATTCCATTCAGACCAACGGCTTTGTGGTGCGCGAGGAACAGATTCTGGAGGCCGCGGTTGACGGCGTGCTGACCTTTTCGATCGACAACGGAGGAAAGGTCGCCCAGGGCGGCGTCGTGGCGGAAATTTACGCCAATGCCGAGGACGCCGACGCTCAGAAAAGGATTTCCGAGCTGAACGCGGACATTGAGCGCCTGCGGCAGCTGGGAACCCTTGCCGAATCCTTTACCATCACGCCCGACGCGTTGGACAAACAGCTGACGTTGGACATGCATTCCCTACTGGAAAAGATCAACGACGGCGAGCTTTTAAGGCTGGCGTCGGACAGAGAAAACCTGCTTTATCAGCTCAATGAACGGCAGCTGATCACCGGCGCGGTGGAAAACTTTGATGCGCGCATCAGCGAGCTGACCGCCGAGCGGGACAGCCTTTCCTTCTCGCACGGCGGCAGGACCGGCACGGTGACCTCTCCGGCTGCGGGTTACTTCGTCAGCGAGACAGACGGCTATGAGCAGGCCTTCGGCGAAAACGACGTGCTTTCCCTGACGCCCGAGCAGCTCAAGACCGGTCCGCAGAAAAACGAAGCGATTTCGGAAAACGTTATCGGCAAGGTGATCAGCAGCTTCGACTGGTATATCACCTGCGTGCTCTCTCCCGAGCAGGCACAGAACCTCTATGAGGGAAAGCGGGTATATGTACGCCTCCCCTTCGCCACAACCGAGCGCCTTCCGGTGACGGTTGCGGCGGTCAATCAGGTCAATAAAACCACCGAAGCGGCAGTGATCCTCAAATGCAACTACATGAATTCCGAACTCGCCTCGCTGCGCGAGGAACTGGTGAGCATCGACGTTGAGACCTATACCGGCCTTCGCGTCAGCAAGCGCGCCATCCACAGGGGAGTGGTCACCCGCACCACAACCAATGAGGACGGAGAAAAGATCACAGAAGAAAAGGAGGTCAGCGGCGTTTACGTCCGTTTCGGAAGCGAGCTGACCTTTAAGGAGATTGTCCCGCTGTATTCGGACAACAGCTTTGTCATCTGCGACCCCGACCCGGATGACGAGGCGCTGTTCAGCGGAGACACCATCCAGCTTTACGACGAGGTCGTCGTGGAAGGGACTGATTTGTATGACGGAAAAATTATCGGATGAGTTCGCCGTGCGCTGCCGCGCGGTGGAGGAAAACCTCAGGGTGATTGAGGAGCGCATCGCCTCGGCTGCGGCGCAGTCGGGCAGAAAGCCGGAGGAGATCATCCTCCTGGCCGCGAGCAAAACCGTGCCGGCGGAGGTCGTCAACCACGCCATCGCCTGCGGCGTTCGGTACATCGGCGAAAACCGGGTCCAGGAGCTGCTTGGGAAATATGACGCGCTCAACCGCGCCGATTGCCATGTGCATCTGATCGGCCATCTGCAGACCAACAAGGTCCGTCAGGTTGTCGGCAAGGTGGAGATGATCGAATCGGTCGACAGCGTTCGCCTGGCGTGGGAGATCGGCCGGCTTTCGGCCGAAAGGAATCTTGTCACCGACTTGCTTCTGGAGGTCAACATCGGCAGGGAGGAAAACAAGTCGGGCGTGCTGCCCGAGGCGCTCGACGAATTGCTGGACGAAACGGCGGAAATCGACGGCGTTCGGGTGCGCGGATTGATGGCCATTCCGCCCATCTGTGAATCCGAATCGGAAATTCGGGGATATTTTTCCGAGATGTACAAACTGTTTATTGACATCAAGGCCAAAAAATTGGATAATGTTTTTATGGATTTCCTCTCGATGGGGATGTCCGGCGATTACCCCCAAGCGATTCTGGAAGGCGCAAATCTGGTGCGGGTCGGTTCCGCATTATTTGGCGCCCGAGACTATCATAAATGATTCTTAAATTTTAGGAGGACGTAAATCATGGCTGGATTGATGCAGAAGTTCAAGGATATGTGGACGCCGCCTGAGGACGAATACGATTACGAGTACGAAGACGAGGCTATGGAAGAGGAAGAAATCATCACCAAGCGCGACGAGCATGCCGACATGGCCTACCGTGAGCGCGAGGCGATGAACAAAAACAACGTCGCGCGCAACAACAAGGTGGTCAACATCCATGCGACCGCGCAGCTCCAGGTTGCTCTCTTCAAGCCCGAGCGCTTCGGTGAGGAAACCCGCGCCGTGGCCGACGAGCTGATCAAAATGCACACTGTGGTGCTCAATCTGGAAAACACCAACAAGGACGTCTCCCGCCGCATTATCGACTTCTTAAGCGGCGTGGCCTACGCCAACGGCGGCAAGATCAAGCGCGTCGCCAGCAGCACCTTCATCATCACCCCCTATAACGTCGACCTCACGGGCGACGATGTGCTTGACGAGCTCGAGAACAACGGCGTTTATTTCTAAGAGCCGCGGTCCGCACGCCGTCTCCGCGCGGCGGACAATCATCCCATGTCAGCCCGCCTGTGCGGCGCTACAAAGGGGGAACCCATGGCAAGGAACAAAGGGACGGCGGGCACGGACGATTCCGTGCTCGCCGCCAGAATAGAGGACGCCGTCCGCCTGTGCACGCTCAGGAAGTCCCCGCGCTTTGTGGGATTCCTGGACGAACGCCAGGCTGTTTTGGCACAAAGGGCCGCCTGTGACGCAAGGCCGGAGGAGCGCCTCCTTTGGGGCGGCTACGAGGACGCCGAACGGGTGGTCTTCGGTGTGTTTCCGGGCTTTTTGGAGCCGTCGCGGGAGAAATTCCCGGTCGCTTCGCTCACGCTGACCTTTCGCCGGCAGGATACCCTCTCTCACCGCGATTTTCTCGGGGCGCTCATGGCGCTCGGCATCGAGCGGGAAACGCTGGGGGACATTCTGGTGGAGGAGGGGAGGGCGGTCCTCTTTTTAAAGGAGGAGATGGCCTCCTTTGTGGAGCAGAATCTCGAAAAGGTCGGCAGCACGGGCGTCGGCATTGAGCGGGGCTTCGCGGAGCCTCTGCCCGCCGGACGGGGCTTTGAGCTGCTTTCCGGCACGGTGGCCTCGGCGCGGCTGGACTGCGTCGTCTCGGAGCTTTTGCGCTTAAGCCGTGAAAAGGGCGCGGCGCTCGTTCAGTCGGGTCTGGTCGCCCTCAATCATGAGCCGGTACTCTCTGTGGACAAACGCATCGAACCGCAGGACAAGCTTGCGGTCAAGGGATATGGAAAATATGTGGTCGACCAACTCGGGCCGTCCACCAAAAAGGGAAGATTAAAATTTGCCGCGCGCAAATATCGATAAGGAGGCACGGGTATGCTGACCTTGGAACAAATTCGCGACGTCACTTTTAGAAAAGCAAAGTTCGGTGGCTATATGCCAGAAGACGTGAATGATTTTATCGACGAGGTGCTGGCCTCTTATGAAAGTCTCTTGCAGAACAACGCCGAGCTGGTCCGCAAGCTGGAAATCCTCGCCAAGAAAGTGGAGGAATACCGCGAGGATGAAGAAAGCATCCGCACGGCCGTCATGAGCGCTCAAAAGCTGGGCGACGCCTCCATCCGCGAGGCCAAGCATAAGGCCGAGGTGATCCTGAAGGACGCCTCCCTGAAGGCGGAAAAGATCGTCGGCGGCGCGCAGAACGAGGTCAAGGCCCAGCAGACCGCTCTGGAGGACTTAAAGAAAGAGGTTTCCGCCTTCCGTTCGCGCCTGTTGAGCATTTACAAGGAGCATTTGACCCTCATCGACGCCCTGCCCAGCAGCGAGCCCAGGGCGCAGGAGACGCCCGCGCCGGAAGAGGCCCCCGAGGCGTCCACCGAACAACCGGCAGCGCCCGCCACGCCGGCCGCCGAAGCCGTGGAGCCCGCGGAGCCGGAGCAGACGGCCATGCCCGTTTCCTTCCCGCCTGAGGAACCCGCAGAGGAGTTGGCGGAGGACCCGAGGCTTGCGCTTTCTGAAGAGGAACGGGGAGAGCTGGCCGATTCCATGCTGGAAGAGGAGGACGCGCTTGTCGAGGCTGTGCTGCAGGCGGACGATTCCCCCGCTGAAGAGCTTCCGCAGCCATCCGCCGGTCGCTTCCACATGGATCGCTCTTCGCTGGAAGGCTTTGACGCAGACCCCATTCCGGACAAGCCGCGTTTCGGGTCGATTAAATTCGGAGAAAACTACGACATTTCCAGCGACAACGAGGGGGAATCCCCCGTTGGGCTGTTCCGCCGCAAAAGCGGCAGATAAAGCGTTGCTTTTTACCATAATCCAAAAATTCATTCATAACCTAAGGGAGAGTTGTGCCGATGTCTCAGGACTACAACAGTACGCTGAATCTTTTGAAGACCGATTTCCCCATGCGTGCGGGCCTGCCTCAGCGCGAGCCGGAAATGCTCGCCAAGTGGGAGGAAAAGAAGATTTATGAAAAGCTCATGGAAAAGAATGAGGGCAAGCCGCTTTATGTGCTGCACGACGGCCCTCCCTACGCGAACGGGGATATTCACCTGGGCACCGCGCTCAATAAGACCTTAAAGGACATCATCGTCCGCTACAAGAACATGGCGGGCTTCAAGTCCCCCTATGTGCCGGGCTGGGACACCCACGGCCTTCCCACCGAGCTCAAGGCGCGCGCCAAGGCGGGCGTGGGCAGCTCGGCTGATATTTCGGCCGTGGAGCTGCGCAATATCTGCCGCGAGTTCGCCCTGGGCTACCTCGATGACCAGCGCAATCAGTTTAAGCGCCTGGGCGGCATCGGCGAGTGGGACAATCCCTATATCACCCTGACGCATGATTTTGAGGCCAAGCAGATTGAAATTTTTGCTGATATGGCCTCCAAGGGCTATATCTACAAGGGCCTCAAGCCGGTCTATTGGTGCCCCGAGTGCGAAACAGCCCTCGCCGAGGCCGAGATCGAATACGCCGAGGATCCCTGCCTCTCCATCTATGTCAAGTTCCGTGTGACCGACGACAAGGGCCTTCTTTCCGCGATGGGCGCCGATCTCTCCAGAACCTACTTCGTCATTTGGACCACCACCACCTGGACACTGCCGGGCAACGTGGCCATCTGTGTCGGCCCCGCTTTCAATTATTGCTTAATCCGTTCGGGCGATGAATACTATGTGATGGCTGAGGAGCTTTATAAAGCCTCCATGGAGGCCGCCGGCAAAACCGATTACGAGGTGCTCGGCACCATCCAGGGCTCTGAGCTCGAATACATGAAGACTGCCCACCCCTTCCTCGACCGCACCTCGGTCGTCATCGTGGGCGACCATGTCACGCTTGAAAGCGGCACCGGCTGTGTCCACACCGCGCCCGGACACGGTGTGGAGGACTACGACGTCTGCCGCAATTATCCGGAAATTCCGATCGTCGTCCCTGTGGACAATCACGGCAAGCTGACGGCTGAGGCCGGTCAGTTTGAGGGACTCACCACCGACGAGGCCAACAAGGCGATCGCCAAGCACCTCGAGGAAATTGGCGCGCTCTTCGCCGTGGAGAAGATCATCCACCAGTATCCCCACTGCTGGCGCTGCAAGAAGCCGGTGCTCTTCCGCGCTACCGAGCAGTGGTTCTGCTCGGTCGAGGATTTCAAGGAGGACGCGGTGAAGGCCATTCAGACGGTCGAATGGATTCCCGCCTGGGGCGAGGACCGCATCACTTCCATGGTGCGCGACCGCAAGGATTGGTGCATTTCCCGCCAGCGCAGATGGGGCGTGCCCATCCCGATCTTCTTCTGCAAGGAGTGCGGGGAGCCCTATATCGACAAAACCGCCATGCAAGCCGTGGCCGACCTCTTCCGTGCGGAGGGTTCGGACGCTTGGTTTGTCAAGGAAGCGAGCGAGATTCTGCCTGCCGGGACCAAGTGTCCCAAGTGCGGCGGGGCAGAATTTACCAAGGAAAAAGATATCATGGACGTCTGGTTTGACTCGGGCGTCTCACACGCCGCAGTCTGCGGGACACGTCCTTACCTTCATTGGCCGGCTGATCTCTACCTGGAGGGCGCCGACCAGTACCGCGGCTGGTTCCAGTCCTCGCTGCTGACCTCGGTCGCCACCACGGGCAAGGCCCCCTACAAGGCGGTCGTCACCCATGGCTGGGTGGTCGACGGCGAAGGCCGCAAGATGTCCAAATCGCTCGGCAACGGCATCGAGCCGGCCGAGATCATCCGCGAATACGGGGCTGATATCCTTCGCCTGTGGGTCGCTTCCTCCGACTATCATTCCGACATCCGCATCTCCAAGGATATCCTCAAGCAGCTTTCGGAGGCCTACCGCAAGATTCGCAATACCGCCCGCTTTATCTTGGGCAACCTCTATGATTTTGATCCAGACAAGGACAGCGTCTCCCTCGACGAGCTGCTGCCCATCGACCGCTGGGCGCTGCTGAAGCTCGACGAGCTGGGACGCAAGGCGCGCGCCGGTTACGACTCCTTTGAGTTCCATCAGGTCTTCCACAGCGTCCACAATTTCTGCGTTGTGGATATGTCCAACTTCTATCTCGACGTCATCAAGGACCGCCTGTATGTCGAAAAGGCGGATAGCCTCACCCGCCGCGCGGCGCAGACGACCATCTACCGCATTCTGGATGCTATGACCCGCCTGATCTCGCCCATCCTCGCCTACACTTCGGATGAAATCTGGCAGTTCATGCCCCACGGGGCCGACGCCGACCGCGAATGCGTCCTTTTCAACGAGATGCCGCAGGCATCCGGCGTAACCGCCGATGAGTCCTTCCTCGCTCGTTGGGACCGCATCCATGCCCTGCGCAACGACGTCAAGAAGGCGCTCGAGCTTGCGCGCAAGGGGAAGGTCATCGGTGCCTCCCTTGAGGCCAAGGTGCAGCTCTATTGCGACGGCGAGCTCTATGATTTCGTCAAGTCGGTCGAAGAGGATCTAGCCACCGTATTCATTGTCTCCGAGGTGGAGATCCTAAAGGGCGGCGCGGGCGTCAACGAGGGAGAAGAGGTCGAAGGCCTTTCCACCACCGTGCTGCATGCGGACGGCGAGAAGTGCGAACGCTGCTGGACCTTCAGCAAGACGGTCGGCACGGACGGAGACCATCCGACCCTGTGCGCACGCTGCGCGTCCATCTTAAAGGATTGATTTCGTTTCTCCCCGCTTCGGGCGGGGAATCCCCGATACAATAATCACATCTGTTGTGACATAACTGCGGTGTGTCTTTGAAGATACACCGCAGTTGTTGAAAAGGAAGGAAGATTCCCTTGGCCATTCTTGCCCTGTTTATCGCGGGTACCATTGTGCTCACAGATCAGCTGCTGAAAATTCTCGCCGACTATGTGGACGGCAGGACGGTGATCCCCGGTCTGCTGGATATTGTTTATGTGAAGAACCGGGGCGCGGCCTTCGGGATGCTCGCCAATCAACGCTGGCTCTTTATCATCGCGACGGTCATCGTCATGATCGGCTTTATCGTGATCCTGTTCCGCAAAAGGGAGCATCACAGGCTTTTTATCTATTCCACAGCCCTCATACTGGGCGGCGGCATCGGCAATCTGATCGACCGCATTTTCCTGGGCTATGTCATCGACTATTTGCAGCTTTCCTTTTTCCCGCCGGTGTGTAATTTTGCCGATTACTGCATCACCGCCGGCACGGTGCTGCTGATCATCTATATTCTCTTCTACCATGAGCAGCACGCGGAAAAGGAGCAGGCGGCACAGCAGGAGAGCAAATCGTGACCGAAGAGATGGAAAAAATAGAGACGGTAACGGCAGAAGAGGCCGACGCGGGGGAGCGGGTGGACAAGGCGCTCGCTGCAAAGCTGCCAGGCCTGACCCGTTCGGTGGTCCAGAGGCTGCTTGCCGAGGGCCGGGTGACGCTTTCGGGACATCCCGTGCCCAAAAACTACAAGCTGCGCGCGGGGGATACCTTGGAGGTCGCCATTCCCGCGCCGGTGGAGGACGAGGCACTGCCCGAGGACATCGCCCTCGACATCCGCTATGAGGACGACGATCTTCTGGTGGTCAACAAGCCTAAGGGGATGGTGGTCCATCCCGCCGCGGGCAACCGCACAGGCACGCTGGTCAACGCCCTGCTTGCCTATTGCGGGGACTCCCTTTCGGGCATTGGCGGCGTTATCCGTCCGGGTATCGTCCACCGGATCGACAAGGACACCAGCGGTCTGCTCATTGTGGCAAAAAATGATTTTTCCCACCGCATCTTGGCCGAACAGATCAAGGAGCACAGTTTTACACGGATGTATGAGGCGGTGGTGCACGGCCATCTCAGAGAGAATTCAGGCACGGTCAATGCGCCCATTGGCCGCCATCCCACCGACCGCAAGAAGATGGCGGTGACCGATAAGAATGCCCGCCCGGCTGTGACCCATTACGAGGTGCTCGCCCGTTACCCCGGTTTTACCCATGTTCGTCTGAAGCTGGAGACCGGACGCACCCATCAGATCCGCGTGCACATGGCCTACTTGGGCCATCCCGTCGCCGGTGATCCGGTTTACGGACCCAAGCGTTCCGGGCTGTCCTTTCTGCATGGTCAGTGCCTGCATGCCTGCTTCATCGGTTTCCGCCACCCGCGCGACGGCCGCTGGATAGAGGTGGACAGTCCTCTTCCAACGTATTTTACTGATTTTTTGGCTCGAATTGATAAATAGATTGAATTTACCTCACGCCAAAGGAGGCGCGCACTTGTCACATTTGTTCCAGGATATCCTCGTAGTTTCCGATCTCGACGGCACTCTCATCGGAAGAGACTTCCAAATTCCCTCCCGCAATTTTGCCGCGCTCGACCGCTTCAAGCAGGCGGGCGGACGCTTTGCCATCGCCACAGGGCGCTCGATGGAATCAGGCCGCCGCTATGCGGAGGAGACCCGTCCCAACGCGCCGTGCGTCGTCTTAAACGGCGCTGTGCTGTATGATTACGAAACAGAGAAAATCATCTGGGACCATCCGCTCCCTGATACGTCGAGCGTCTATCTCGACCGCATTCTCGAGCGATTTCCCAATATCGGCATGGAGGTCTTCATCGGTCATTCTATTCATATTGTGCGCTATAACAGCGTCGTGCGTGCCCACATCGAGCACGAATCCCTGACCGTCAGTGAAGGGCCGCTCTCCGGCGTACCCGGAAAATGGTATAAGGCACTCATGGCGATTGAGCCTGGTCAGATGGCGGAGGTGCAGGCCTTTGTAAACAGCTTTCCGCATGAGGATGTGCGCTTTGTCGCCTCCTCGCCCACCTATTTTGAAATGCTTCCCGCGGGGGTGGATAAAGGAACGGCCTTTGCCGAGCTTTTGCGCATCCTCGGAATCAGGTGGGAGGACTCCTATGCCGTGGGAGATTATTACAACGATCTGGAGCTCCTTGCCGCCGCCGGAACGAGTGCCGTTCCGGCAAACGCGCCCGACGACCTCAAGCGGCAGGCGGCGCTCACCCTTTGCCATTGTGACGACGGCGTCGTCGCAGACCTCGTCGAGCACATCGAAGCGAACAGAGGCTGAGCTGATTGACCGGCTTTCCTTGCATGTTTTTATTTTCGACCGACTCATGCGTTTTAACACAATCGCAGCATTGCTTTATCACAGACCGGGAGGGGATTGGGTGTGAAGGAGCATCTTTCCCATGAGCGGATTTTGATCGTCGCGGCTCTTTTTCTCTGCGCTCTTATCATCGGCTACAATGCCTTTTTTGTACCGGAGGCCGAGCCGACCATCCTTCATCTGGAACAGGCTTCCGGAACGGAGGCGTCCTCCGCGGACATGGGGGCTTCCCGTGCGGACGGCAAGCTCGATTTGAATGCCGCTACGGCCGCGCAGCTTGCCGAATTGCTGCCCGGCGTGGGGGAGGTGACAGCAGGCAAGATCGTCGCCTACCGCGAGGAGCGCGGCGGCTTCCAAAGCCTTGACGAGCTCAAGAACATCGAAGGCATCGGAGACAAAACCTACGAGAAGATTGCGCCCTTTCTTTACCTGGGATAAATCTCCCAGTCTGGTGAATTTGACTTTCGGGCAGTAAGCTCCAATATCCCAATATTAACCATTCCCTCATAAGAGCAAAGCCTCCAAAGAGATCTGAAAGACGGTCTCTTTGGGGGCTTTTTGGCGTTCTATGGAAGGGTACGGCATATTACATTTCTATTTCCTTCGCCTCCGGATAATGGGAGAGGAAAATCTCGTTCGCGGCGAGAAGCTGTTCGCAATAGCGGTTGTAGGAGGGGCTCAACCGCCGCATGGCGGGCAGAAAAACATCGTTGTAGCCGCTCGAGCGGTTAAACTCCCGGAACAGATTTTGCAGTCTGTAAGCAGGGGAGGAGCGGTACTCCTCCGAGCGTTTGAAGGCGAGATACCAGTCAAGCATCTCCCTGTTTTCCTCCAGAAAGCGCTCCGGTTCCTCCAGCGAGCGTTGTGAACGGTCATTTATTTCGGCGATCTGTCCGGCGGAAATCTGTGCCGTGCATTCCAAAACAAATCTGCGCAGATCTTCGGGAAGTTCAAGACGGGGCAGGCCGTCGAGAAAAGCGATGATCTCCTCGTAGGCCTTCTCCTGTTCTTCCGTGGCGACCGGTTCTTTCAAAAAAGGGGCGAAGTGCAGGCAGACAAACCGCCCGTAATAACCCGGGAACACCTCCAGCAGCCGGTTTAGTACGCTTTCCTGCCGCTCCAGTGCTTTCAGCGCGGCGGCGGTTTCCTCAAGACTTTGCCCCGATCCTAGCGCATCGAGCAGTGTTTGCCGTGTGTTTTCCCGTTCCATCCGAAGTCTGGCCGCCACGGCGATGCGCCGCAGCGCGTCCCCGGTATCGTCTTCCAGCACCTCTTTGATTTCTCCGACGCTCAGCCGCAGTCCGCGCAGAACGGCGATTTCCCGGAGACGCACAGCGTCCTGCGGTGCAAAGACCCGGTAGCCGTTCGCAAGTGTTTTGGGCGAAATCAGCCCCTGCTCGCTGTAATACTCGATTGCCTTTTTGGTCAGTCCCGTTTGTTTGCAGATTTCCTTCAGCTGCATGGAGATCACCTCTTGTCTTACTCTACACCGTCCCCCTGGGGACCGGTCAAGTGTTTTTTCCGAGAGACGCCGTTTTCTCAAAGGAGACGGCGGCCCTTGCTTTACCTCCTGCATTTATTCCAGGATGGCTTGCCCCTCATCGATTTGGTGTTTTCCGCGTGCTTTGGGGGACAATGATCAGAGCGTGATGCTGGTACAATGCTGCGCTTGACCGAAATTGAGAGATTATGATTAGATATAAATTTAATTTGACTGAATATAAATTGTTTTGAAATAAAATGATTGACAATGAACGATTTTGGTGTTATTATAAAATCAAGGAGAGTGAAGTGGCCATGTTGACCGAAGAGAGATTCGCCAAGATTCTCGCATTGCTGAAAGAAAAGAATACGGTGAGCGTCGCCGAGCTGACCGAGTTGCTGGAAAGCTCAGAATCGACCGTCCGGCGGGACTTGAACAGCCTGCATGAAATGGGAAAACTCAGGAAGATACACGGAGGGGCGATGGCGCTCTCCCAAAATTTGTCCACCTATGAGGCCGACGTGCCGACCAAAGCGCGCCTGCACGTTGAGGAGAAGGATAGAATCGCAAAATACGCTGCCTCGGTTGTCCATGATGACGATTTTGTCTTTATCGACGCGGGTACGACCACCGAGCGGATGATCGACTACTTGAGCGATACCAGGGCTACCTTTGTGACCAACGGCGTGAACCACGCCCGCAAGCTGATCCAAAAGGGGCTGCGCGCTTACATCATCGGCGGGGAGCTCAAGTTGATCACCGAGGCGGTGGTCGGCGCGGAGGCGGTCAGCAATCTGAGAAAATACAATTTCACAAAATGCTTTATGGGAACCAACGGCATCGATCTGGACGCTGGCTTCAGCACGCCGGACGTGGAAGAGGCGCAGGTCAAAACGGAAGTCATCCGCCGCAGCTTTGTCTCCTATGTTCTCGCGGACGATACAAAATTCGGCGTCGTTTCGGCCGTCACTTATGCGGAAATCGGACAGGCGTGCATAGTAACCAACAAAGCGCCGGATACTAAGTACCGGGAAAACGCTGTGATCAAAGTGACCAACGATCTTTCATACTCTCAAGAAAAGGGGCGTAAACCATGATCTATACGGTGACCTTCAATCCCGCCCTCGATTACGTGGTCCATGTGGACGATTTTCAATTGGGCGAGGTCAACCGCACCACTGCCGAGGAGATCAGCTACGGCGGAAAGGGCATCAACGTTTCGGTCGTGCTGCACAACCTGGGCGTAGAGAATGTGGCCCTGGGTTTCCTTTCTGGTTTTACCGGCGAGGAGATTGAACGGAGGGTGAGATCGCTCGGCGTCAAAACCGATTTTATCCGTCTGCCCTCGGGTTTTTCCCGCATCAATGTCAAAATCAAGGCGGACAGGGAGAGCGAAATCAACGGGCAGGGTCCTGAAATCCCGCCCGAAGCGATAGCCGCCCTCTTTCAAAGGACCGACGCCCTGCGAGAAGGGGACACGCTGGTCCTTGCGGGCAGCATTCCCCACACCCTCCCGGAGGACATCTACGAGCGGATTCTCTCCCGACTGGAGGGAAAGGGCGTCCGCTTTGTGGTGGACGCCACCAACGATCTGCTGGTCAACGTCCTCAAATACCGCCCCTTCCTCATCAAGCCGAACAACAAGGAGCTCGGGGAAATTTTCGGCCGCACGCTGCAGAACGTCGAGGAGATCGCCCTTTACGCCGGTAAGCTCAAGGACATGGGCGCGCGCAACGTGCTTGTATCCATGGGCAAGGAGGGGGCGCTCCTTGCCGCCGAGGACGGCGGCACCTACCGCATCGGCGTGGCGGAGGGCAAGGTGCTCAATTCGGTCGGCGCGGGGGATTCCATGGTGGCCGGTTTTCTGGCGGGCTATCAGGAAAAAGGCGATTATGAATACGCCCTGAGGCTCGGCACAGCGGCGGGCAACGCCACCGCCTTCTCTCTGGGAATTGCCGCAAAAGAGGAAATCCTTGCAGTATTAGAAAGAGTATAATCAGAACTTTTGGAACCGCTGCGGTTCCGCGGAGCCGGCGCGCAGGCTGACCGCGGGACCGATCCGGATATTTTACGAGTCGGAAATAATTACACCGGCATGGCCCCCGGCCCGGAAAGCCTGCGGCCGGCCGCATCAGAAAGAAGGGAACCGCATTGCGTATCACAGATTTGCTGCAGAGGGACGCCGTTCGGCTCAACGCTTCGGTTGAGACCAAGCATCAGGCCATCGACGCGCTCGTGGCGCTGCACCAAAAGGTGGGCAACATCGGGGACGCCAAAGCCTTCAAGGAGGGCATTCTGGCGCGCGAAGCGAGCGGCACCACCGCCATCGGCGACGGCATCGCCATTCCGCACGCCAAAAGTGAAGCCGTCTTAAAGCCCGGGCTCGCCGCACTGACCGTCCCGCAGGGGATGGATTACCAGTCGATGGACGGCAAGCTGACCAACCTGCTGTTTATGATTGCCGCGCCGATGGACGGCGATTTGCACCTGGAGGTGCTCTCCCGCCTGACCGTCCTGCTGATGGACGCCTCCTTCCGGGAAAAGCTGCTCGCGGCCCAAACGGTCGAAGAATTTTTGCGGGTCATCGATGAAAAAGAAGTGGAAAAATTCCCGGATGAACCCAAAAAAGAAGAGACTCCGATTCCGGCCGGAGCGCAGCGCAAGCTGCTGGCCGTGACCGCCTGTCCGACCGGTATTGCCCACACCTACATGGCAGCCGAGGCGCTTGAGCAGAGCGCCAGGGAGATGGGGTGCTTTCTCAAGGCGGAGACCGACGGCTCGGGCGGTGCAAAAAACGTCCTCA
>CABSLJ010000025.1 GCA_902478455.1 uncultured Oscillospiraceae bacterium
CAGAAATATCTGCAGGACCCCATCGTCACCCTGCGCGGCGGGCGGTTCGTTGTCCCCGTCAAGGCCGAATTCCGCGGCGAGGTGCCCGGCCTGGTGCACGACACCTCCTCAAGCGGCGCGACCGTCTTCATCGAGCCGATGGGGGTGGTCGAGGCCAACAACGACATCAAGGTCCTCCGCTCCAAGGAGGAGGCCGAAATCGAGCGCGTCCTAATGGCTCTGTCCGCCGAGACGGGCGAATTTGCCGACGCGATGATTGAGGGCTACGAGGCGGCGGTGGAGCTGAATGTGCTCTTCGCCAAGGCGCGGCTGGGCTACCGGATGAAGGCGGCGGTCCCTGTCCTCAACGCAGAGGGGAGAATCCGGCTGCACAAGGCCCGCCATCCGCTCATCGACCCGCAAAAGGTGGTCGCGACCAACATCGAACTCGGCTGCGGGTTCGACACGTTGGTCATCACCGGCCCCAACACCGGCGGCAAGACGGTCTCCCTCAAAACGCTGGGGCTTTTGACCCTCATGGCTCAGTGCGGGCTGATGGTCCCGGCGGGGGACCACAGCGAGCTTTCGGTCTTTGACCAGGTGCTGGCCGACATCGGCGACGAGCAGAGCATCGAGCAGTCGCTTTCCACCTTTTCCTCCCATATGACCAACATCATAGAAATCCTGGCGATCTCCGACGACCGCAGCCTCGTTCTGCTCGACGAGCTGGGCGCGGGCACCGACCCGGTCGAGGGCGCGGCGCTCGCCATGGCCATTCTGGAGGCGCTGCGCCTGCGGGGGGCGCGCGTCGCCGCGACCACCCACTATGCCGAGCTCAAGGAGTACGCCCTCAAGACGGCCGGCGTGGAAAACGCCTGCTGCGAGTTTGACGTCGCCACCCTGCGGCCGACCTACCGGCTGCTCATCGGCGTGCCGGGGCGCTCCAACGCCTTCGCCATTTCCGAACGGCTGGGCATGGAGCGCGGCATCGTCGAGCGGGCGAAGGAACTGGTTTCGGCCGAAAACGCCCGGTTTGAGGATGTGGTGCAGTCGCTCGAGGAGAGCCGCCAAAAACTCGAGGCCGAGCGCGAGGAGACCCGGAAGCTCCGGGAGGAAACCGAACGCCTTCGCAGGGAGACGCAGGAGCGCAGCGAGAAGCAGCAGCGCGACAGTGAGGCGCAGCTCGAACAGGCGCGCACCGAGGCGAGAAATCTCGTGGCCCGTGCGCGCGCCCAGGCCGACGCGCTGCTCGACGAGCTCGATTCCCTCCGGAAACAGAAAAAGGAGCTTTCCCCCGAGGAAAAGGCCAGGCTGCGCGCAGGCATCCGCTCAATGGAGAATGCCGCCGACCCGGTGCGGGAAAAACAGGGCGGGGATTACGTCCTGCCCCGGCCGCTCAAGGCGGGCGACCCGGTGCTCATCTTTGATATCGACAAGAAAGGCACAGTGCTTGAGCCGACAGACGCCTCGGGCAATGTGCTTGTGCAGGCGGGCATCATCAAGACCCGCGTTCCCCAGAGCAACCTGCGCCTTTTAAAGGAATCGCAGGTCAAAAAGCCGCAGCGCTCGGTGACCCGCAATGTAAAGGGCGCGCTTTCCGCCCCGGTGACGCGCGAACTCGATTTACGCGGGCAGACCACGGTGGAGGCCCTCATGGAGCTCGACCGGTTCATCGATTCGGCCCAGCTTTCGGGCGTGGGGATGCTGACCGTCATCCACGGCAAGGGGACGGGCGCGCTGCGCGCCGCCGTGCATCAGCACCTGAAAAAGCACCCCTCTGTGCGCTCCTACCGTCTGGGCGTGTACGGCGAGGGCGAGGCGGGCGTCACAATTGTGGAGCTGAAGTAGGGGAAGGCTTCCATCCTCCTGCCGCCGGAGAAACTTTTTGTCCCACCGCCGCGGAGGAACGGATTAGCCGCGTTTTTTCCCGCATAGACATGGAAGAGGGCGGGGGATTTCCGCCTATTCCAGCAGATCGGAGCGAAGACCCATGCAGATTGAACATGCTTCCACAAAGAAGACGGAAGGCCGCGCCAAAACAGTCCTTTTCCGGGTGTCGGTCTGCCTGCTTTCGGTCGCGTTGGCGCTCGCCCTTGTGTCGGCAGTGTTGATCTATCTCGCTCGGCAGGACGACAACGCCGGGCGCTACAGCTTTGAGCGGGAGGTTTCCCTGAATTTTATCATGGCGGGCGTCGCGGCGGCCTGGACCGGCCAAGAGGTGGAGGTTCTGCCGGAGGATGTCAACGGACTTCTCAATCTGCTGCTTCAAGAGCAGGCGGCGCGGGGGGAAGAGGGAGAATTTGTCCTGCGCGGCGTCTGTCTGGAACCGGATGAAGCGGGGGACGCCCTCCGTTTTTACGCGCCGGTGCGGTATCAGGGGAGAGACCTCGGCGTGACCGGCCGAACAAGAATTGTTTTTGACAGCGCCGTCCAGCGGCTGGAATTCCGCCTTTCCGACCTCAGGGTAGGGCGGCTTCCGCTGCCGACCGGCCTGGTGCTCGGCGCGGTGGACGATTTACTGCCCGAAGGGCTGCATGTGGAAGGAGACTCCCTCTTTTTGGACGCCTCCCTGCTGCGCGTGGAGCTCGGCGGCACGGCCGTTCCCTTTTCCCTGCAAAGCCTGAGGGTGGAGGATGGGGCCGTCAAGGTGCAGACGGCCGCCGTGCGCGACGAGCTCAAGGCGTTTGTTCAGGAGAAGCTCTCCGAAGCGCTCGGAGGGAGCGGTCTGGATCTGGAGGGGCTGACCGGCGGCCTGGGCGGGTTGCTGGACGGCTGGCTGCAGGGGCGGGAGTGAGATTTGAAAAGGGTTTGCACAATCTTAACTTTGACTTTGTATGTGTTCAGCCTTATTTTGGTTGTTTCTCCAAAGATGGTGAACAGGGCTTTGTGGAAAGGGAAATCCCTTGACATCGAGCCCTTTTTGCTGTATAATCACTAACTGTAAAGTGAAATGCTTTACAGGATGACGAGAAGGGGGAAGCGGCTGTGGCCAAAAATCTGGAAATCTCCTTCCTGCTGGATTTTTACGGGGACATGCTCACCGAAAAGCAGCGGGACGTCATCGAATACTACTACAACGAAGACCTTTCCCTTTCGGAAATCGCCGAGAATCAGGGCATTTCCCGCCAGGGCGTGCGCGACGCCATCAAGCGCTCCGAAGCGCAGCTGCTGGACATGGAAGAACGCCTGGGCCTGCTCGCCCGTTTCCGCTCCATGCGCGACGGCCTTGAGCAGATCCGCGCGGCGGCCGAAAGCATTGAGGAATACAACAACCGCTTTGGCTTTTCCAGAGAGATTCACGACAATGTCCGCAAAATCGAGGAGATCGCCGAGCGGCTGTGCGATTGAGATTTCTCCGAATTTGCGCCGAAAATAAACAAATCCCACAGTGAGGAGGACGATCTATGGCGTTTGAAGGCCTTTCCGATAAGCTGTCCGCCGCCTTTAAGCGGCTGCGCTCCAAGGGCAAGCTCAATGAGGCGGACGTCAAGGAAGCGATGCGCGAGGTGCGTCTGGCCCTTTTGGAGGCCGACGTCAACTACAAGGTCGCCAAGGATTTCACCAACAGAGTCACCGAACGCGCGGTCGGCTCGGCCGTCATGGAGAGCCTGACCCCGGCGCAGATGGTGATTAAGATTGTCAACGAGGAACTCACGGCGCTCATGGGCGGCGCCCAGGCGCGCCTGCAGTCGCCTTCCAAGCCGCCGGCCGTCGTCATGCTGTGCGGTCTGCAGGGTTCGGGTAAAACCACCCATGCGGGCAAGCTTGCGCTGATGCTCCAAAAGCAGGGCCACCGGCCGCTGCTCGTCGCGTGCGACATCTACCGCCCCGCCGCCATCACCCAGCTGCAGGTTGTCGGTTCCAAGGCGGGGGTGCCCGTTTTCGAGATGGGGACTCAGGACCCGGTCAAGACAGCCAGGGCGGCCGTCAGCCATGCGAAGGACCACGGCAACGATTTTGTCCTGCTGGACACGGCCGGACGCCTGCACATTGACGAGGAGCTCATGGACGAGCTGCGCCGGGTCAAGGCGGCGGTCGAACCGACCGATATTCTCCTGGTCGTCGACGCCATGACCGGTCAGGACGCCGTCACCGTCGCCGATACGTTCAACAAGGAACTGGGCGTGGATGGCGTCATCCTCACCAAACTCGACGGCGACACCCGCGGCGGCGCGGCCATCTCCGTGCGCGCGGTCACGGGCAAGCCGATCAAATTCGCCGGCGTGGGCGAAAAGCTCGAGGACATCGAGGCCTTTCACCCCGACCGAATGGCCTCCCGCATCCTCGGGATGGGGGATGTCCTGAGTCTCATTGAGGACGTGGAATCCAAGCTCGACCAGAAAAAGGCCGAGCAGATGGCCCAGAAGCTCTCCTCCAACCGGTTCGACCTCAACGACCTGCTCGACCAGTTCCAGCAGGTCAAGCAGATGGGACCGCTGAAATCGGTGCTTTCCAAGCTGCCGGGCATGGAGAAAAAGCTGCAGAACGTCGATGTCGACGACCGTCAGATGGACCGCACCTGTGCGATCATTCTCTCCATGACGCCGGCCGAACGCAAAAAGCCCGAGCTGATCAACCCCTCCCGCAAGCGCCGCATCGCCGCGGGCAGCGGCATGAAGGTGGAGGACGTCAACCGCCTGCTCAAGCAGTTTGAACAGATGCAGAAAATGATGAAGCAGTTCGGCGGCAAGGGCAAAAAGCGCCGCGGCGGCTTCCCCGGCATGGGGATGGGCGGCATGGGCGGCGGCTTCCCCTTTTAAGAGGGCCGCGGATCCGAGTGAATTCATCCAAAGGGATTATTCCTTCTGGTGAAGATAGAGCATGATGTTTTGGAGGTGAACCAAATGGCAGTGAAGATCAGACTGCGCCGCATGGGCGCAAAGAAGGCCCCCTTCTACCGCATCGTCGTCGCCGATTCGCGCTATCCCCGCGATGGCCGCTTTATTGAGGAAATCGGTTACTACGATCCGATGAAGGAGCCGTCTGTCGTCAAGGTGGACGAAGAAAAGGCGAAGAAGTGGATTTCCAACGGCGCTCAGCCCACGGACACGGTCAAGGTCCTGTTGAAGAAGAACGGCGTTCTCTGAAAAATCCATCACAAGGCTCCGGCGCCGCGGGCGGCGGGCGGCTTTGCCCTCCCGCTTCGCGGTCCGGAGACCGCACGCTTTTTCCCAAAATCAAGTCAAGAAGTATTGTCAAAAGGAGGGACGTGAGCGGGATTTTTTCTTGCCGGGTGTATTCACAGGCGGGAAAGCCTGCTCCTTCTAACGATGAAAGAACTGTTGATTCATATTGCTCAAGGTCTGGTGGAGGATCCCAGCGCCGTCACCGTTGATGTGGACGAGCCCGCCGAGGACGGCACGGTCGTCTATCATCTGCATGTCGCCGAGGGCGACATGGGCCGCGTCATCGGCAAGCAGGGCCGCATTGCAAAGGCCATCCGCGTTGTCATGCGCGCCGCCGCGACCCGTCAGGATTCCAAGGTCTCGGTGGAGATCGACTAATCCCTGAGCCCCGGAGGCGGACCGCCTCCTTTTTCGATTGGACATCACTGGCCGCAACCGCCCATCCGGTTGCGGCTTTTCCTTGCAAAACCCTTTTGCGCGCCGCCGTTTCCGCGGCCGGCGGGACACCAGAACTTTTCAGCCGGAGGACAAGCCATGCTCAAACAGTATCTCGAGACGGGGAAGATCGTGGGCACCCATGGGGTGCACGGAGAGCTGCGGGTGGAGCCGTGGTGCGATACCCCGGCCTTTCTCTGTAAATTCCGCACCCTGTACTGGAAAAACGGAGAGAGCGTGCGGGTGCTTTCCGCTCGTGTGCACAAGAACCTCGTGCTTTTGACGCTGGAGGGAGTCGACACGGTCGACAAGGCCGACGCTCTGCGCGGCAGGGTGCTCTACCTCGACCGCGCGGACACCAGCCTGCCCAAAGACGTCTTTTTCATTCAGGACCTGATGGGCCTTGCGGTTTCCGACGCCGACACCGGCCGCCTTTACGGCACGCTGACCGACGTGTTGGCCACGGGCGCAAACGATGTTTACGAGATCACCGCCCCCGACGGGAAGACCTATCTGATTCCCGCCATCCGGGACGTGGTGATCGAAACCGACCTTGCGGACGGAAGCATGCGCATCCGTCCCATTCGGGGGATATTTGACGATGAGGATTGATCTTTTAACCCTGTTTCCCGACATGTGCGAAGCCGTGATGGGGGAGAGCATCATCGGCCGGGCCCGCAAAAAGGGCGCGCTGGAGGTGCACTGTCACCAGATCCGGGATTACACATATGATAAGCATAACCGTGTGGACGACGCCCCTTACGGCGGGGGCATGGGCATGCTGCTGTTGGCCGAACCCATCGCCGCCTGCTTTGAAGGGGTGTGCGCGCAGCTCGGCAAACGGCCGAGGCTTATCTATATGTCCCCGCAGGGAAGCGTGCTGACACAGGAGAAGATCAAGGAGCTCGCGCAGTACGAGAACATCGCCATCCTGTGCGGCCATTACGAGGGCATCGACGAACGCATCATCGATGCATTTGTGGACGAACAGATTTCCATCGGCGATTACGTGCTCACCGGCGGCGAGCTGCCCGCCCTGGTGCTGGCCGACGCCTTAAGCCGCATGGCGCCGGGCGTGCTCTCGGACGACGTCTGCTTTGAGGAGGAAAGCCACTTCAGCGGCCTGCTCGAGTATCCGCATTACACCCGCCCCGCCGTCTGGAGAGGCCGGGAGGTGCCGGAGGTGCTGCTTTCCGGCCACCACGGGAAGATCGCCGAATGGCGCAGGGAGCAGTCGATCGAACGGACGGCGAAAAACCGGCCCGATCTTTTGGAAAAGTGCGAGCTTACCGAAAAGGAACGGGAATTCGCCGCGCGCCTGCTGGAAAAGCGGCGGGAGGAAGCGCAGCCCGGTGAACAGACGGCGCAGGACGATCTTAGATAGTACAAAAGTTTTCAACAATCGCGTCAAGGTGCACAAGGAAGTCCGGCGTAAATCCGGCCGAATCGTAAATCAAGCCAAAAATGCTCGATGTGGTTGACGGCAAAACAATTTGTGATATAATAATACTAATTTATTGTCTCTATTGTAGGGTTTAACGAACGTAAGATATTCGATCAAATTCTAATGGCAGGAGAGGGATTACTATGTTTGTAAAAGATGTTATGGTTCAGAATCAGGTAGGTCTGCATGCGCGTCCCGCCACGTTCTTCATCCAGAAGGCCAATGAATTCAAGTCTTCCATCTGGGTGGAGAAGGAGGAGAGAAGGGTCAACGCTAAGAGCCTTCTGGGCGTTCTGTCCTTGGGCATCGTCGGCGGAACCACCATCCGCATCATTGCCGACGGCGCGGACGAAGAGACGGCTGTGGAAAGCCTCGTCAAGCTGGTGCAGTCGGGCTTTGCCGAGTAAGAAAGACCCCGGACCGGCTGAAGAGATTCCGGCCTCCGTGGGAAGAAGCCGTTTCTGCGCGGCCTTTTTCCGGAGGGGAAAAACGGTCATCCGCTGGTTTGTTGAAAGCCAAAAGCACCGCCGCCGGCGGTGCTTTTTTCATGCGATGCAAAGGAGGTGACGGGAATGAACGAGCATGTGGCCGAGTTGCGCAAAAAGGCCATGCGCCTGCCCGCGACGCCCGGCGTCTACATCATGCGGGACAAATCGCGCAAAATCATTTACATCGGCAAGGCCAAGGCGCTCAAAAACCGCGTCAGCCAATATTTCGGCTCGCCGAAAAACCACGACGCAAAGGTGCGCCAGATGGTCGCCCATGTGGAGGATTTCGACTACATCCTCACCGACAGCGAGTTTGAAGCCCTCGTCCTTGAATGCAGCCTCATCAAGCAGCACACGCCCAAGTACAACATCCTCTTAAAGGACGACAAGGGCTACCACTACCTCAAGATCACCGCGGGAGACTGGCCGCGCCTTTCGGAGGCCAAGCAGGCGCTCGACGACGGCGCAACCTACCTGGGGCCTTACACCAGCGCGTGGGCGATCAAGCAGTCGGTCGACGAGGTCAGCAAAATTTTCCGTCTGCCCACCTGCAGCCGCCGCTTTCCCCAGGAGATGGGCAAGGGAAGACCCTGCCTCAATTATTACATCAAGCAGTGCTGCGGCCTGTGCCGCGGGAAGATTTCCTCTGAGGAGTACCGGGAGACGGTGTCCGAAGCGCTCGATTTCCTGCGCGGCGGGAGCGCCGCTTCCGTCCGTGAGCTGACCGAAAGGATGAACGAAGCGGCTGAAAACCTCGAGTTTGAGCGTGCCGCCCGCATCCGTGACCGGATCGAGGCCATCCGCCGCATCCGTGACCGTCAGAAGGTGGTGGCGGCCCGCGTGCAGGAGCAGGACGTCGTCGCGCTGGCGCAGGGACCGGGCAAGGCCTGCTTTACTGTCTTCCGCTTCCGGGGCGGACGTCTGTGCGACCGGGAGGATTTCCTGCTCGGCGAGGTCGGTTCGCCCAAGTCGGCCAGAACCGAGTTTTTGCAGCAGTATTATTCCATCCGCGACGAGGCGCCGCGGCAGATCACCCTGGACGGCCCGCTGGAGGACGCGGAGGTGCTGGAAAGCTGGCTTTCGGAAAAGGCGGGGCGCAGGGTGCGGTTCAGCTACCCGCAGAAGGGGGAGCAGGCCCAGCTCGTGGAGATGTGCCGCAACAACGCGGCCGAGAAGCTCTCCCAGGGGACGGGTCGCACCGGGCGGGAGACCTCGGCGCTCGATGAACTCTCCCGGCTGCTGGGGCTTTCCAGAGTGCCCGATTACATCGAGGCGTACGACATCAGCAACCTCGGCGGCGGAGAAAACGTCGCCGGAATGGTGGTCTTCCAGGGGGGGCGGCCGCTCAAGGCGGCCTACCGGAAATTCCAGATCAAGGGCTTTGAGGGGCAGGACGACTACGCCTCCATGCGGGAGGTGCTCTCCCGCAGGCTTGGCGAATACGAGCGGCACAAGGAGGAGGGAGAGGGCTTCGGCCGCCTGCCCGACCTGATTCTGCTCGACGGCGGCAGGGGCCACGTGGCCGCCGTGCAGCCTATCCTCGACCAGATGGGTTTTGACATCCCGCTCTACGGTATGGTCAAGGACGACAAGCACCGCACCCGCGCCATCGCGCGCGACGGCGGGGAGATCGCCATCAATTCCAACCGCCAGGCGTTTACCCTTGTCTCCTCCATCCAGGAGGAGGTGCACCGGTTCGCCATCGGCTATCACCGGCAAAAGCGCAAAAAGAACGTCATCTCAAGCACCCTCGTCTCCATTGAGGGAATTGGTGAAACGCGCGCCCGGGCGTTGCTTAAATATTTTCGGACGGTGCAGAACATCCGCGAAGCGTCGCTTGAAGAGCTGGAGGCGGCCCCTACCATGACCCGCCCGGCCGCGCAGAAGGTCTACGACTACTTCCACGGCGGCGAAGGAGAAATGCCGGAACCCGCCGGAGAAAAGACGGAGAATTTAGATTAACGCGGCCGCACCGGCGCATAGACCGCTTTCCCGCAGGGGAAAATGAGGCCGGAGGGATGGAAATGAACGACAAAACCTACACCTTTGACGCGGTTATCTGCAAAGTGCCGGATATCGACGGCGCGTATGTGGAAATCCCCTTTGACGTGGAGTCCGTCTTTGGGAAAAAGCGGGTGCCGGTCGCCGTGACCTTTGACGGCGAGCCCTATGAGGGCAGTCTGGTGCGTATGGGGACGCCCGTCCATATTTTAGGGCTTCGCAAGGACATCCGCGCAAAGATCGGAAAGCAGCCGGGCGACCGCGTAACGGTCACGCTCAAAGAGCGCCTGCCGATGAAAAAGCAGCCCCCGGCAGAGACTGCGACTGTGTAAGGCAGGGCGGGCTGCGGAGGATGCAGTATACGAGAAACCCATTCCCTCCACAGGCCAAATCACCAGTTGACAAGCGGCGGTGGAGAATGGGATAATAAGAGGAGCATGATGAACAGACTGCTTGCCGGCGGAATTTGAGGGCGGCCCGCTCTGTATTCTCATGAATCCGCAAGCAGGAAGGATGAAGGACAATGCGAGTGATCACCGGACAAGCCCGCGGCAGGAAGCTCGTCACCCTTGCGGGGGAGGACGTGCGGCCGACGCCCGACCGGGTCAAGGAGGCTGTGTTCAGCGCCATTCAGTTCCAGGTGGAGGGCAGAAGATTTCTGGACCTCTTCGCCGGTTCGGGACAGATGGGGATAGAGGCGCTCAGCAGGGGCGCTTCCCAGGCGGTTTTTGTGGACAAAAGCCGCGAGGCTGCCGAGACGGTCAAAAAGAATCTGCACGCCTGCGGGCTGGAACAGAACGCCCGTGTGCTCAATATGGACAGCCTGGCCTTTTTGCTGCAGAAAAGCGAGCCCTTCGGCATCGCCTTTCTCGATCCGCCCTATGGAAGCGGGCTTTTGCAGAAGGTGCTGCCCCTTGTGGCGGAGCTGATGGCGCCGGGCGGGGAGATTTTCTGCGAATGCCCGGTGGGGGAAGAGCTGCCCGAGCGGGCGGGGGATTTCCTGCTTTGCAGGCGCTACCGCTACGGAAAAATCAGCATTGCACGCTACAGCCGGAAGGATGTGACCGAAGCATGAAAACAGCCATCTGCCCCGGAAGCTTTGACCCGGTCACCATGGGACATCTCGACATCATCCGCCGAGCGGCCAGGATGTTTGATCACGTCGTCGTGGCGATCATGGTCAATCCCGAGAAAAAGCCGAGCTTTACCCTGGAGGAACGCATTTCCCTGCTTTGCCGCGCTGCGGCGGATATCCCGAACATCGAGGTCGTGGGCTTCGACGGGCTGCTCGCCGACTACGCCCGGCAGCGCGAGGCGGCGGCCATCGTCAAGGGACTGCGCGCCGTCTCCGATTTTGAATATGAATTCCAGATGGCGCTGACCAACAAGAAGCTCAACCCCGAGCTGGAAACTGTCTTTCTGACTACCAGCGGGGAAAATATGTACTTAAGCTCGAGCATCGTCAAGCAGGTGGCGCGCTTTGGAGGGGATATCTCCAACTTTGTGCCCGAATGTATTCTCGAAGAGATCAAGGAAAGATTGTGCAAGGGAGGCAGCAAGGAATGACCGTGGAAGAATTGCTGGAAGAATTGGATGAAATGGTGGACCGCTCGTGGAGCCTGCCTCTGAGCGGCGGACGCACGGTGATGGACGCCGAGCGCATCCGCGAAATCCTCGACGACATCCGGGCCAATCTGCCCCAGGAGCTGCGCCAGGCCCGCGCCATTGTGGCCGACCGCGCGCAGATCATCGGCGACGCCAAGCGCGAGGCGGAGACCATCGTCCGCGTGGCCGAGGAACGCAGCAAGGCCCTGGTCAACCGGGACGAGATCGTCAAGCAGGCGCAGGCCCGCGCGAACGACCTCATCGCCCAGGAGCAGACCCGCGCGCGGGAGATGCGCAAGGCGACCAACGACTATGTGGAGGATCTCATGCGCCGCACCGACGAGGCGCTCACCGCCAATCTCGCCGAGCTGCGCAAAACCCGCCAGAACATCAAGGCCTCCCTGCGTTCCGGCACCGGCCCGGCGCCGGGAAGCGGGAATAATTAGCGTCAAAATTTCCTGTTTTACATAATGATCCCGAAAAGACACACCACATCTTGTGGCGTGTCTTTTTTTTGCCACTATTGTCCAAGGGTAGCAGAATTTGTCAGACGATTAGGCGACATAATTCACACTTTAGACTTGCTTTTTCCCGGGGGGTAGGTTATAATTTAAACCAGAAAGTGGTGAAAGGTGGGGGAAAGTAGCGGTAAGTGGAATTCATATCGCAATTTTCCCACAATTGAGCTGTTATGTTGATTGGCGAATACCAACATAATATCGACGCCAAGGGCCGCGTCATCGTTCCCGCAAAGTTCCGAGAGGACCTTGGCGAGCATTTTTATGTGACAAAGGGCCTGGACGGCTGCCTTTTCGTGCTTTCTGCGGCCGAGTGGAAACGTCTGCAGGACAAAATCAGCGCAATGCCCATCTCTAAATCGAGAGGCCTGCAGCGCTTTTTCTTTTCCGGCGCCGCTGAGGTCGAACCGGACAAGCAGGGGAGAATCCTCCTGCCGCAGCACCTGCGCGAGCATGCGGGGCTGGAAAAGGATGTGACCGTCATCGGCGCGTCGAGTCGGGCGGAGATTTGGGATTCGGCCCGCTGGAACACCTTCAATTCCGGTTTGACGGAGGAAAGCATCGCCGAGGCGATGGACCTGCTCGAACTGTAAAAAAGGCGGAGAAGCTATGGAGTTTTCCCACAGACCGGTGCTTTACGAAGAGACGCTCAAAGCGCTCGACATCCGGCCCGACGGCGTTTACATCGACGGCACGGCCGGCGGGGGAGGACATTCGGAGGGCATCGCTTCCAGGCTGACGACCGGAACGCTGCTCTCCATCGATCAGGACCCCGACGCCATCGAGGCGCTGCATAAACGGCTGGACGCCTATCCGCGCGTGATCATCCACAGAGGGAATTTTTCTCAGATGGACGAGGCGGCAGCGGCGCTCTCCCTGGGAAAGGCCGACGGCGTGCTGCTGGACATCGGCGTTTCCTCCCACCAGCTGGATACCCCCGAACGGGGTTTTTCCTATCACCATGACGCCCCGCTCGACATGCGCATGAGCAGGACCGGGCCTTCGGCGGCCGATTTGGTCAACACCCTCTCCAGGCAGGAGCTCGCCGGTATCATCAGCCGTTACGGCGAGGAGAAAAGCGCCGGAAGAATCGCACAGGCCATTGCGGCGGCGCGGGAACAAAAGCCCATTGAAACAACCGCCGAACTCGCCGAGCTGGTTAGGCAGGCGGTGCCCGCCGCCGTGCGGCGCGAGGGAGGGCATCCGGCGAGAAAGACCTTTCAGGCGCTGCGCATCGCTGTCAACGGCGAGCTGGACCGGCTCTCCGAAGGGCTGGACGCCGCCTTTTCCCTCTTAAAGCCGGGGGGAAGGTTCGCGGTGATCACCTTTCATTCGCTCGAGGACCGCATGGTCAAGCAGAGAATGGCCAAATGGTGTACCGGCTGTACCTGCCCGCCCGATTTTCCCGTGTGCGTGTGCGGCAAAACGCCCGACGCCAAGCTGCTTTTCAAAAAGCCGGTGGAGGCGTCTGCCGAAGAACTGGCGGAGAATCCGCGCAGCAGGAGCGCCAAACTGAGAGTTTGCGTACGACTGAAATAGAGAGGAAGGCCCCGGGCCTTCATGGAACCGACGTCAGCAGGCCGTCGGCGATTGACAGGAAGTGAGAAAAGAGCATGGAACACAAGAATCTGGCATACGACTTGTCCCTGTTTGAGGCCAGGCCGAAGGAACGACAAAAGAATAACATCATCGAGCTGCCGAAGGAAAAGCTGGAGCAAAACAGGAGACGCAGGACCCGTCCCGCCCTTGTGGTCGTCGCGCTCTTTTTTACCCTGATGATTACCAGCGTGGTGGGCGTCATGATCCAGAACCAGGTGGAGCTCAATGAGCTGACCGATGAGATCAACGCCGCCACCAAGGAGCTGGAGGAAAGCGAAAGCGTCTACACCCAGCTTCAGATGCGGGCCGAATCCAAGATGTCCCTCAAGGCGGTGGAGGAATACGCGCACGACAAGCTCGGCATGCGCGAGCTTGAGCAGTATCAGATCCAATACATCAGCCTTTCAGAGGGGGATAAGGCCGAGGTCAACGAAACGCAGGAGAACAAAAGCTGGGGGCAGATCATTTCCGATTCGATTTCCGGTTTGCTGTCATAACCCGGCGGTGGATGAAATAAGTATGAATGAAGCGAAGGAGAGTTAAGATGACAGGTCTTGACTCTCATTTTTATAAAGGAAGCGCAGGGCGGCGTCCCGGACGGCTTCAATTGATAATCTTGGAGGATATTCGCCATGGCAAGAGGAACCACCGTCAGAATGTGGCGCAGGTCGCTGATTGTTCTGATCTTTTTGGTTGTGGCCGGCTTTGGCCTGATCATCGCCCGACTCGCTCGGCTGCAGATTGTCGACGGGGAATTTTTGCAGCAGGAGGCGGTCAATCAGCAGCTGGCCGACGCCACCATCAACGCCCAGCGCGGCACCATTTACGACTGCAATATGAAAGAGCTGGCCAAAAGCGCCACCGTCTGGCAGGTGGTGCTTGCTCCGGCTTATTTGAAATCGGATGAAACCCGAGAGCTCATCGCCGAGGGACTTTCGGAGATTCTGGATGTAGACGAGGAGACCATCCTGGAGAAGGCGCAGCGCAATTCCTATTGGGAAATTGTGCAGCGCAAGGTGGAAAGCGACGTCAAAGATCAGGTTGTCGCCTTTAAGAATGAACACGGAATCGGCAATGCCATTCAGCTGCACGAGGATTACAAGCGGTATTATCCCTACGAGGATTTCGCGGCCGCCGTACTCGGATTTACGGGAACCGACAGCCAGGGGCTTGCAGGGCTGGAAGCTTATTATGACAAGTACCTCACCGGCACGCCGGGACGGCTGGTCACGGCGCGCAACGCCGTGGGTACAGACATGCCCTTTGAGTACGAGCAGATGATCCCCGCTGAAAACGGCTACAGCCTGGTTCTTTCCATTGACGAAGTGGTGCAACATTTTGTCGAGAAGAATTTGGAAGAGGGAATTGTCAATAATAAGGTGGCCAACCGCGCGCTGGCCATCATGATGAACGTCAATACCGGGGAGATCATCTCCATGGCGGTCAAGGAGGATTACAATCCCAACTCGCCCTTTACCATCGTCGATCCGCTTGAGGCGGCCAAGGTGGAGGCGCTGGAGGGGGACGAAAAGGCCAAGGCGCGCAGCGAGGCGCTGGAGAAGCAATGGCGCAATAAGGCGGTCAGCGACACTTACGACCCCGGCTCGGTTTTCAAAATCATCACGGCGGCCATTGGCCTGGAGGAAGGGGTGGTCAGCGAGGAGAGCACCTTCAACTGCCCCGGTTATATCGTGGCCTATCCGGGGACCAGTCCCATTCACTGCCACAAGCGGACGGGGCACGGCCACCAGACCTTTGTGGAGGCGCTGTGCAATTCCTGTAACCCCGCGTTCGTCACCATCGGCCAGAGCATCGGCGCGCATGATTTTTACCGCTACTTCCAGGCGTTCGGGCTGACCGAGCGCACGGGCATCGACCTGCCGGGCGAGGGGGCCGGCATTTCCCACTCGGAGGACGATCTCGGCCCCATTCAGCTGGCGGTTTCCTCCTTCGGCCAGACCTTCACCGTGACCCCCATCCAGATGATCACCGCCGTCGCCGCCGTGGCGAACGGAGGCTATCTCGTGCAGCCCCATCTGGTCAACCGCATCATCGATGACGACGGCAACATCATCAAGGCGACCGACACCATCGTCAAGCGCCAGGTGCTTTCAGAAGAAACCTGTGAGAGGCTGAACGCCATCTTGGAATTGAACGTGTCGGGCGGTTCGGGCGAGAACGCCTATGTTTCCGGCTATCGTGTGGCCGGGAAGACGGGAACGTCGGAAAAGACGGTCCAGAACCTTCAGACTGGAGAAAAGAGCTACATCGCTTCCTTCTGCGGCTTCGCCCCGGCGGACGACCCGCAGTACGCCCTGCTGCTCTTCTTTGACGAACCGAACGGAGACAGCATCTACGGCAGCATGGTTGCCGCCCCGGTCTTCGGCAGCATCATGGAGGATGTTCTGCCCTACCTCGGCATCGAGCATCAATATACCGAAGAGGAATTGGCAAAGCTGGATACCACCGCGCCCGACGTCGAAGGAAAGACGCTTTCAGAGGCGAAAAATATCATCAGCCAGTCGGAGCTGGATTACCAGCTTTACGGAGAAGGCGAAACAGTCGTTTCGCAGATTCCCGCCGCGGGGCAGTCCATTCCCAAGGAGGGAACGGTAGTGCTCTTCCTGGATGAACAGAGCGCCCAAAGAACGGTTACGGTGCCGAACTTTGTGGGACTCTCGCTGGCGGAAGCCAACCGCGTGGCGGCGGAATACGGTTTGAACATCAGCATCTCGGGCGCGGGCCTGACCAGCTCCAACGCCGTCTCCTACGCTCAAAGCATTGAGGAGGGGGACGAGGTCAGCCCCGGAACGGTGATCAAGGTGGAATTCGCCCAGCCGGATCAGGTGGAATAAAACAACAGAAAGAAAAAAGGAGGCTTTGCGATGCGGCCCATTGAACGAAAAAAGAGAGTGACCGAAGAGGAGAAGCAGGGGGCGCCGCGCCGCGCAGAGCCCCGTTTGGCGCTTGTGGTGTCAGAGCCGGACGCCCCGGCCGTGAGCTGCCTGCTCGAGCAGATTTTACGCCGGTGCGGAAATACCGTGCGCAGCCTCGGCTTCTTTGACAACAGGCGGTACGGAAAGGAAAAGAAACTCCGGCTGCGTCAGGGCGCGGCCAGTCGGTGCCAGTATGTGCTGGCCGGCTGCAGCGATCCAATCCGTTTTCTGAAAAATGCGGAAGGACTTAACTGCGAGCTGCTTCTCTACGCTGCGCCGCCCGCGCCAAACCAGGCGCCGGCCGAGCTGTGCGCTCGCTTTCACAGCGTAGTGCTCGATTACGGCTACAGCCGCGCCGATCTCCCCGAGGGACCGCTGAAGACCTACTCTATCGGCGACGACCGCGCCGACTACACCGCCCGCAATCTGCGCGCCGCCCGGGGGCGCACCTGGTTTGAGCTTCTGGGTCTCGGCGTCATCGGCCGTGTGGGGGTTGCGCTGCGCTACCGGCCGGAGGAAGCGCTGCCCGCGATTGCGGCCGCCCTCTCGCTGGGTCTGGCGTTTGACGACGTGCTGCGCGCCGTGGGAGAGATATTCGACGCCCTCGCCTCCTTGAAAATTCTGCTGACCCAAAACCGCACTTGTATCTACGCTTCCTCCTACGGGAGCGTCCGGGAGCTTGAACAGAGCCTGGCGCTTGTGCGGGCGGGCAGCACGGGCAAGCTGGCCCTCGCCTGCTGTGCGAGGCAGGGGAAGGACAACGTCCTTCACATGGCCGAGCGATATGCCGACGCCGTGCTTTTAACCGGCAACTCCTGCAGGCACAGCGAGCTGACCGAACGCAACGCGGAAATCTACCTGGAGCTGCAAAAGAAGGGCATTCCCTGCCTCTTTTTGAAAAACGACGAGGATGCCCTAAAATGTGCGGTTACAAACGCGGTGACTTATGATATAATCTTTCTGGTTGAAGAAAACGCGCCCTCCGGCGTGCGCAAGGACGGCGGCAGGGGATACGCGGGAACACGTCTTCAGCTGGCGCGCGGCGCCGCCTTGAAGGCGGCCGGTGGAGCGTAATTTCCCCACAGCGCGTGAATAACAGAAGAGGTGGTAGAAGCTGATGAACGGAATCTGGACGCTGGTAGCGGCGCTCATTGCGTTTGTTGTAACCTGGGTGCTCGGCAGGTGGATGATCCCCTTCCTGCACAAGCTGAAATACGGTCAGACGATATTGGACATCGGGCCTGCGTGGCACAAAAAGAAGCAGGGAACGCCGACGATGGGCGGCATCATGTTCATAATCGGCATCGTTCTGGCCATACTGATTTGTGTCCCCGCCTATTACGCCGCTGAACGCCAGCCGGAAATCCAGATGACCGAATCCACGCTTATGACCGTGCGGATTTTCGCCGGTCTAGGCATGGCCTTCCTGTATGGCTTCATCGGTTTTATCGACGATTACATCAAGGTGGTCAAAAAACGGAACCTCGGGCTGACCGCCCGGCAGAAGCTTGTGCTGCAGTTTCTGGTGGCCGCCGCCTACCTCGGCTCGGTTTATCTGGCCGGCGGGACCAGCAGGACCTATATCCCCTTCCTGGGGGAGATTGACCTCGGGCTTTTCTACTGGCCGATCGCCGCGATTCTCATCGTCGGCATGGTCAACGCCGTCAACCTGACCGACGGAATCGACGGTCTCAACTCCTCGGTCACCTTCTTCGCCGCCATCTTTTTCATGGTGATTTCAAGCTTTCAGGCCTATTTCGGTCTGGGCATCGCCTCGGCCGCGCTCGCAGGCGGCTGCATGGGCTTCCTGCTGTGGAACTTCAATCCCGCCAAGGTCTTTATGGGGGACACGGGCTCCCTGTTTTTGGGCGGCATGGTATGCGCGTTGGCCTTCGGTCTCGACATGCCGGTGCTGCTGATTCCGATTGGAGTCGTCTACCTGATGGAGATGTTCTCGGTCATGCTGCAGGTGATCTATTTCAAGCTCACCCACGGCAAGCGCCTGTTTAAGATGAGTCCCATCCATCATCATTTTGAGATGTGCGGCTGGAGCGAAATCAAAATCTGCGTGGTCTTCAGCTTTATCACGGTGCTCGGCGGCGCGGCCGCCTTTGCGCTGGTTTATTTCGGGTAACCTTTGGGCTGCCCCGCCGGAAAGGGGGAAGAATCCATGGAACAAAGAAGAACGCGTCCCGCGCAATCCGGACAAAACCGGCCCGGAACCCGCGCGCCGGAACAGGCGGTGCGGCCCGCCAAGGACCGGGGAAAAGAAAAACGGCTGCAAAACGGGATGAAAGCGGTCCGGAAGAAATTTCATATCTTCTCCGTCCGTTCGGGCCTGGATATGCCCTTTCTGTTTCTGGTGCTGATTTTGGTGGTCATCGGTCTGGTGATGCTCTTTTCCGCCAGCTATCCTTTTGCCTATTACTATTACGGAGACAGCTACTTCTTCATCCGCAGCCAGGTGATGTGGGCGATCATCGGCGTCGTCATAATGTTTGCGGTGTCCTACTTTGACTATCACCATCTGCATAAATTCGCTATTCCGGTGCTGATCCTCTCCTTTGTGCTGTTGGTCGTCGTGCTCATGATGCCGGCCTATAAGGACGTGCACCGATGGATCAGAGTGGGCTCTCTG
>CABSLJ010000026.1 GCA_902478455.1 uncultured Oscillospiraceae bacterium
CCACCGAAGTCACTGACAACAGATTTACAGTCTGCCCCCTTTGGCCACTCGGGAATTCCCCCATATAACACTATAAAATTTTTGTCTTTTCCTAGATCAAGAAAAGGTGGAGCTGGTGGACGGACTTGAACCCCCGACCTGCTGATTACAAATCAGCTGCTCTACCAACTGAGCTACACCAGCGCAACGCAACTGACGCTTGAATAATATAGCATTTTCAGATTCATTTGTCAAGTAAAAAATAAAATCTTCGGCAAGATTCTCGCCCTGTTGTTTTACTTCATTAAAAAAGTAAAAATTCGTTCTTTATTTGCCCGCTTCAGGACAAATCATTTCTGTCTGAAGCGGAATGGCAGAAAGAGTTCTTTCAGACTCTCTCCCTGCGTTCGGCACATTTCCGCGCTGCGTTGCATAGAATGGGACGAAGTTTTATATGCAAGGCGCCCGGACATGCACGCAATATTGGGACAAAGCTTTTCCCAGCTAGACGAAATATTCGAGCGCCCAGACGCATAAACATGAAAGATAAAACGTTAATAGGGGGAAATCATATGCAGAAAAACGGCATCGACGTATCCACCTGGCAGGGTACCATCGATTGGCCCAAGGTCAAAGCGGCCGGTGTGGAATTCGCCATGATCCGCGCTTCCTTCGGCTGGCTCAATCAGGAGGAACAGACCGACAATCAGTTCCACAACAATATGAAGGGCGCGCAGGCGAACGGGATTCCGCGCGGCGCGTACCATTACAGCTACGCCACAAATACCGACGAAGCCAGGCTGGAAGCCGAATTCTTCCTCAAGGTGATCAAAGGGTACCGATTTGAATATCCCGTCGCCTACGATGTGGAGGACGCCGTCCAGGCGGGTCTTTCCAAGGCGCAGCTGACCGACATCGCCTACACCTTTATGGAAGAGGTGGAGAAAGCCGGCTACTATGTCTGCCTGACCACCAACCTCAACTGGGTTCTAAACAAATTTGACATGGACCGGCTGAGCCGCTTTGACCTCTGGCTGGCGCAATGGAACGACCGCCCCACCTACGACGGCAGCTTCGGCATGTGGCAGTATACGTCATCCGGCACGGTGGACGGCATCCGCGGCAATGTCGACCTGGACATCGCCTACCGCGACTATCCCGCCATCATCGCCGGGGAAACACCTGATCCGGCCCCTGACCCAGACCCGGAACCGACGCCTGATCCCGACCCGGAACCCTCTCAGCCGGTCACCTATACCGTTGCGGCAGGGGACACCATGAGCGGCATTGCAGAGAAATTCGGCGTGTCGCTGAACGCTTTGATCGCTGCCAACCCGCAGATCAAGAATCCCGACCTCATCTATACGGGCGACGTGCTCAGCATCCCGACCAAGCCCTCCCAGGTCAAAAAATATACCGTCGTGGCGGGCGACACCATGAGCGGCATCGCGGCGAAATTTGGCGTGTCGCTGAGCGCTCTGGTCGCGGCCAATCCACAGATCAAAAATCCCGACCTGATCTACGCCGGTCAGGTTCTCACCATCCCGTCCTGATACGAAAATTCGATTGGAGAAGGCCGCTCCCGGCTTGCCTGGGGGCGGCCTTTGTGTCCGTTGAACAAAATAACCGCGCAGCGGGAATCATCCGGCAGAGGGCCAATCAGTCCCCCGGATATGCCCGATTCCACCGGACGCGCACATTTACTGATGAGCCGAAGGTTTGTTTTCCTGCTCATGCTTTAACATATCCGCACAGCTCTTAAGCAGCTCCTCCCTCTCCTTTGGCGCCAGTTTCTCAAAGGTTTGGATCAGCTTTTTCTCCTCTTCCGAGAGTACGACTGCTTTCCAATTCATTTCCATCCGCCTTTCCCGACCCACGTCTCCCGTCCCGCGACAGACGCGGCACAGACGCCATTCACGGCTCCTGGCGGTGAAAACGTTCGGACGCGGGTTCCCATCCCGCGCGTTTTTGACGGAGCTTTCCGAATGACAGGGTCGTTGTGTGAACTGAGTGCTAAACAGAAAAGCTTTGTTCCCGTATGCCTCATGGTAGTCCCGCCGGCGCCCCCGGCCGGGCAAATCCACCGAGTAAAATGTGAAAAAAATTGACGAAATTCTTTCGTCCTTAGAATACCCCAATAAGAATTAAAAATCAATCGTTTCCATCACTATTTTCAGCAGGAGTAGGAGCCTCAAAGGGATTTGTGATGGGTATCGCCTTCCTGGAACGGCCTCAATCCTGCGCCCGCAGGGGCGACGTCCGATCAAACAAAAATTCGTTTTTACAACTTCATGACAACTTGTTTGCACAAATATCTTGTTTTGTTAAAAACCAAGACACAATTGCCGGGTATACTATAGTCAATCTCAAGAGAACAACTGTCCCTGCCGGACGGGAAGGAACACCAACCCGGCCGGCAAACAGACAACTTACAAGGTCCCGGAGACGGGGATTGCTATATTTTTTCATTCTTCCTCCTCTTTTTTGAAAGCAGGGCCCCCACAAAGGGGGCTCTGCTTTTTTGCATATAAAAAATCACCCCGCCGCACAACAGGAAAGCGGGCGGCTTTTCTTCTCTTACGGACGTTTTCCTCCCGATATCAGCGAAACAAAGCGCCGCGCTCCCGCCGAAAGTTCTATCCCTTTCAGCCAGACGAGCCCGATGGACCGCTCCGGCAGAGGATTTCTGAGCTTTACGGGAAACACCTCTCCCCGCCCCAGCGCCTCGGTGCAGAATTCCCTTGTCACACAGGCGATTCCCAAACCGATGCGCGCGAACTCCAGCAGCAGGCTGTGGGCGCCCAGCTCGATTTCCGGCCGCAGCGTCACCCCCCTGCGGGCGGCGTACTGGTCGAGAAATCGTCTGGAGTTGGAGGACCGCTCCAGCAAAATGAGCGGCTGTTCCGCCGCCTCCTCAAGGGTGATGGTTTTATCCTTGAGATAGCCGAACCGCGCGCCGGCTACGAAGATGTCGTGCACCCGGCGGATTTCCCGGATTTCCAACGCCTCTTCCTCCACCGGAAGATTGACGAGGGCGACGTCCACCTCCCCCTTCTTGAGCAGCTCGATGGTATCCGGCGTGGTGCGGTTGGCAACGTGCAGACGGACGTCGGGAAACTCCTCATGAAAGCGTTCGAGCTGCGGCAGCAGGAAATAGTGGCAGAGGGTGTCGCTCGCGCCGATGCGCAGCTCTCCGCCCACAAACTTGCCCAGCGCGTCCAGCCGCTCCTCGGCCGCGCCCAGGAGGCCGAGCGCCTGGTCGGCGTATCCATAGAGCAGCTTGCCCTGCTCTGTGGGGAGCACCCCGCGCCGGCTGCGTACAAAGAGGAGGGTATCCAGCTGTTTTTCCAGGGCGCTGACCGCCTGGCTGACTGCCGACTGGGACACAAACAGTGCCCGCGCCGCGCGCGACAGGCTCCCGCAGCGCACGACCTCGCAAAAAATACGGTATAGCTCCAGATTGGCTCTCATATAAGCACCTCTTATGATCCGTTAAGATTTTACGATATTTACTTATATCATCTCATCCATTATAATAAGAGCGTTTGAGAGATGCAATCAACCCGTCCAAAAAAGAACCCAATAGATAGGAGCGAAATCATATGGCCAGAACAGTAGGCACTGTGGCGCGCGGCGTGCGCGCCCCCATCATACGAGAAGGCGACAATCTGCCCGAGATCGTCGCAGAATCGGTCCTCGCCTGCGCGGCCGAGGAGGGCTTTTCCCTACGGGACCGGGACGTCGTCGGCGTGACCGAGGCTATCGTGGCGCGCGCGCAGGGCAACTACGCCAGCGTGGACGACATTGCTGCGGACATCCGCGCGAAATTCCCCTCGGGCGAATTCGGACTGATTTTCCCCATCCTCAGCCGCAACCGTTTTTCGGTCTGTCTGAAGGGAATTCTCAAGGGCGCCAAAAAGGTCACGCTGATGCTCAGCTATCCGTCCGACGAGGTGGGCAATGAGCTCGTCTCGCTCGACAAGCTGGATGAAAAGGGCGTCAACCCTTACAGCGACGTCCTCACCGAAGCGCGCTTCCGCGAGCTGTTTGGGGTGGTGCTCCATCCCTTCACCGGCATGGATTACATCGGCTATTACCGGACCCTCGCCGAGGAACTGGGCACCGAGCTGGAAATCATCCTCGCAAACGACGCCCGCGTCATTCTTCCCTATACCGACCAGGTGCTGTGCGCCGACATTCACTCCCGCGCCCGCTCCAAGCGGCTGCTTGAGGCCGCCGGCGCCAGGCGGGTCTACACCCTAGACGATGTTCTGAAGGAGCCCCTCAACGGCAGCGGCTTTAATCCCGATTACGGTCTGCTCGGCTCCAACAAGGCCACCGAGACCACCGTCAAGCTCTTCCCGCGCGACTGCCATCCCTTTGTGCTCGAGGTGCAGCGCATCCTGTACGAGCGCACCGGCAAGCATATTGAGGTGATGGTCTACGGCGACGGCGCCTTCAAGGACCCGGTGGGCAAAATTTGGGAGCTGGCCGACCCCTGCGTCTCCCCCGCCTTTACCGACGGCCTCTTCGGCACCCCCAACGAGGTCAAGCTCAAGTATATTGCAGACAACGACTTCGCCGGCCTCTCCGGCGACGCGCTGCGCGAGGCCGTGACCGGCTACATCGCCTCCAAGAGCGCCGACCTCAAGGATTCCATGACCGCCATGGGCACCACGCCCCGCAGGCTGACCGACCTCATCGGCTCGCTGTGTGACCTTACGAGCGGCAGCGGCGACAAGGGCACCCCCATCATTCTCATTCAGGGATATTTTGACAATTATTCCTCCGAACAGAAATAAAGGTTCCGTGATTCACTGTTCACGACTGACGCCCGGGACATGCAAATTCCCCCGCACGCGGCTGTGCAAAACCGCGCGCGGGGGAATTTTCCCTGTCCATTCTCAACGACGAAGCGATACGGCTGCCCTCCTCTTGAAAGAGCCTCTTTTGATCAGGCCATATCTGCGCTCAACGGCAGTTTATTTCTCCCTTACATCGCCGTGATGCGCGTCGTTCGGATCAAAAGCCGCATAAAAAACGCAGGCCCATCCCCGCATATCCCCTTTTCCGGGGATTCTCCGTGGGACGGGCCTGTTTTTAACGGCTTTATTTCGCCTTTTCGGCAATTTCCTTCAGCGCGCGGGAGAGGAAATCCTCGAGCTTCATCGCGCCGAGGTCGCCCTCCTTGCGGCTGCGGACCGACACAGTGCCCGATTCTGCCTCCTTGTCCCCGACGACGAGCATATAGGGAATTTTTTCAAGCTGGGCTTCGCGGATTTTGTAGCCGATCTTCTCGTTGCGCAGGTCGGTGGTCACGCGGATGCCCGCGGCGGCGAGCGCAGCTTCCACCTCGCGCGATTTCTCCTGCAACCGCTCGCTCAGCGGCAGGACGCGCACCTGCTCGGGCATCAGCCACATGGGCAGCGCGCCGGCGTACTTTTCAATCAGCAGGGCAAGGGTGCGCTCATAGCAGCCGATGGAGGTCCTGTGAATGATGTAGGGATTCTTTTTCTTGCCGTCGGCGTCGACATACTCCATTCCGAACTTCTCAGCCAGCATCTGGTCGATCTGAATGGTGATGAGGGTGTCTTCCTTGCCGAAGACGTTTTTGATCTGGATGTCGAGCTTGGGGCCGTAGAAGGCCGCCTCGCCGACCCCCTCCTTGTAGGGAATCTCGAGATGGTCGAGAATCCTGCGCATGACGCCCTGGGCCTCATCCCACTGCTCGGGCGTGCCGATGTACTTCTCGCGGTCGTCCGGGTCCCACATGGAGAAGCGGTAGGAGACGTCCTCGTAAAGGCCGAGGGTCTTGAGCATATAGATAGCCAGCTCCAGGCAGCCGCGGAACTCGTCCTCCAGCTGCTCTGGGGTGCACATGAGGTGGCCCTCCGAGATGGTAAACTGACGCACGCGAATCAGACCGTGCATCTCGCCGCTGGCCTCATTGCGGAAGAGGGTGGAGGTTTCGTTGTAACGCAGGGGCAGGTCGCGGTAGGAACGCTGGCGGTTGAGGTAGGCCTGGTACTGGAAGGGACAGGTCATCGGCCGCAGGGCAAAGACCTCGTCGTCCTTTTCCTCGTCGCCCAGGACGAACATGCCGTCCTTGTAGTGGTCCCAGTGGCCGGAGAGCTTGTAGAGGTCGCTCTTGGCCATGTAGGGGGTCTTGGTCAGCAGCCAGCCGCGCTTTTGTTCCTCATCCTCCACAAAGCGCTGGAGCTGCTGAATGACGCGCGCGCCGTTGGGCAGAAGAATAGGCAGGCCCTGGCCGATGAGCTCGCTGGTGGTAAAATAGCCGAGCTGGCGTCCCAAAACGTTATGGTCGCGCTTTTTGGCCTCCTCGCGCTGGGCAAGGCAGGCTTCCAGCTCGCTCGCCTTGGGGAAGGATACGCCGTACACGCGCTGGAGCATCTTGCTCTTAGAGTCGCCCCGCCAGTAAGCACCGGTGCAGCTGGTCAGCTTGATCGCTTTAACCGAGCCGGTGGACATCAGATGCGGGCCGGCGCACAGGTCGGTAAAGTCGCCCTGACGGTAGAAAGAGATAGGCTCGCCCTCAGAGGCGTGCTCCTCCACGAGCTCCACCTTGTATTTCTGGCCCTGCTCCTCCATGAGCGCCTTTGCGGCGTCGGGCGCGAGTTCAAAGCGCTCGATGGGCAGGTCCTCCTTGATGATTTTCTTCATTTCCGCCTCGATCGCCGTCAGATCCTCCGGCGAGAAGGTGCGCTCGAGGTCGAAGTCATAGTAAAAACCGGTGTCGATGGCCGGCCCGATCGCCAGCACCGCTCCGGGGAACAGGCGCGTGACCGCCTGCGCCAGGATGTGGGAGGTGGTGTGCCAATAGGCCTTTTTGCCCTCCTCATCCTGAAAGGTGAGGATGGAAAGCGAGCAGTCGTCCGTCACCGGGGTGCGCAGGTCGACCACCTTGCCGCCGATCATGCCCGCACAGGCCGACTTGTAAAGTCCCGCCCCGAGGGATTTGGCGATTTCGGCCACCGTCGTGCCGGCCTCATATTCCCGGACGACGCCGCCCTTCAGCGTAACTTGTACCATACCAAAACAACTCCTTTTCTATGACACAATTTTCCTTAATGATAAACAAAAAAGGCCCGTCCCAACACTGGGACGAGGCCTTTGGCTCCCGCGGTTCCACCCGGATTCGGCGGATAGACTTCCGCCCTCACACCGCCTGACTTCGACAAAAAGTCGCAGCAAAACAGGCAGCAGGCCGTTAACGGTGCCAGCCGGCGCGCCTTACCACCCGTTCTGCCGGGCTTGCGGCGCGCACTCAGAGGGGGTAATCGGCGGTGCTCCGGCTGCGCGCGCTTTCAGCCCATGGCGCACGCTCTCTGCTCGCCGGCCTCCTGACCGGCCGATCTTCCTCATCAACGCTTTGTCGCTATTTTATTTGTTTTTCATATTAGCACGAAAAGAAGTCGATGTCAACCGATATAATTTCCTTGACAGCAACACCCAATTGGTAATACAATATCTATTAAGATGCAGTTTTTATGCATTTTATGGGCTTAACGCACCCATTTCTGGCATTATTTATAACTTTATGGAAAACAAAATTTAGCAAGGAGGTGCCGATTCTTTTGGAGCTATGGTTAGCCATCGTTCTTATTCTGGCGGCGGGAATCATCTGTGGTGTAATCGCCTTTTTTCAGGGCGTTTCTCATAGAAAGAAGATTGCGGAAGCAACCCTTGGTTCAGCGGAAGAAGAAGCGAAACGAATTGTGGCCGAAGCCCTCAAAGCGGGCGAGGCCAAGAAAAAGGAAGCCATCCTGGAAGGCAAGGACGAGATTCATCGTCTGAGAAACGAATCGGAAAGAGAAGTGAGCGAACGGCGCAAGGAGGTCCAGCGCCAGGAGCGGAGAATTCAGCAAAAGGAGGAGACGCTCGACAAAAAGCTCGAGCATCTCGAAAAAAAGGAAGAAACCATCGCAAACAAGTACAAGCAGGCGGAGGAACGCCTGGCTGAAGCCGAAAGCGTTAAGAAAAGTCAGTTTGAGGTGCTCGAGCGCATCTCCGGCTTTTCGATTGAGCAGGCCAAGGATTTCCTGCTGACCAATCTGGAAAACGAGCTTGTCCACGAAAAATCGGTCAAAATCATGGAAATTGAGCAGCAGATGCGCGAGGAGGCCGAAAACAAGGCCCGTGAGATCATCTCGCTCGCCATTCAGCGCTGCGCCGCCGACCACGTCGCAGAGGCCACAATTTCGGTTGTGCCGCTGCCCAACGATGAGATGAAGGGCCGCATCATCGGCCGCGAGGGCCGGAACATCCGCGCTATCGAGACCATGACCGGCGTCGACCTCATCATCGACGACACGCCCGAGGCCATCACCCTCTCGAGCTTTGACCCGGTGCGCAGGGAAATCGCCCGCATCGCGCTTGAGCGCCTGATTTCCGACGGCCGCATCCACCCCGCCCGCATCGAGGAGATGGTGGAGAAGGCCCGCCGCGAGGTTGACGCAACCATCAAGTCCGAGGGCGAACACGCCATCATTGAGGCCGGGGTCAATGGCATCCATCCGGAATTGGTCAAGCTTCTGGGGCGCCTGCGTTACCGCACCAGTTACGGTCAGAACGTGCTTAACCATTCCCTGGAAGTCGCCTACCTTTCCGGCATCATGGCCTCTGAACTGGGGCTTGATCCCACCATCGCCCGCCGCGCTGGTCTTTTGCATGACATCGGCAAGGCGCTCGATCATGAGATTGAGGGTTCCCACGTCGATATCGGCGTGGACGTCGCCAGAAAATACAAGGAAAACGATACGGTTATCCATGCCATCCACGCCCACCACGGGGATGTGGAAGCCAAGACGGTCATCGCCTGCATCGTTCAGGCGGCCGACGCCATTTCGGCGGCCCGTCCCGGCGCCAGACGTGAGAACCTGGAAAATTACATCAAGCGTCTTGAAAAGCTCGAGGAGCTCGCCTCCTCCTTCGCCGGCGTGGAGAGATGCTTCGCCATTCAGGCCGGGCGCGAAATCCGCGTGATGGTCAAGCCGGAGGTTGTGGGCGACGAGCGCATGATCCCCCTGGCCCGCGATATCTGCAAGAAAATCGAGAGCGACCTCGATTATCCCGGTCAGATCAAGGTCAACATCATCCGCGAAAGCCGCGCGATTGAATACGCGAAATAAATTCGGCAATACCAAAGAAGACGGAAGCGCCGCATAAGCTCTTGCCGTGCTTTTGGGGGAACGGGGAAATCCCGTTCCCTTTTTTTCACCTCGCTTCCCATTTTCAACAGGAGGAATTTCATGAATATTCTATGCATCGGGGACGTCGTGGGCAGCCGCGGCTGCGCCTTTCTGCGCGCACGATTGCCCCAATTCAAAAAATACAAGGGCGTGGACCTCGTCATCGCCAACGGGGAGAACTCAGCCGACGGCAACGGCATCACCCCCGCCTCGGCCGAATATCTCTTCAAAAGCGGGGTCGATGTGATCACCACCGGCAATCACGCCTTCCGCCGCAGAGAATGCTATCCCCTGTTCGACAGCGAGGAAACCCTCCTGCGCCCCGCAAACTATCCCGAAGGCTCCACCCCCGGCCGCGGCCTCTGTATGGTGGATATGGGCCGGGTGCAGGTGTGCGTCGTCAATCTGATGGGAGTTGTCTATCTGGAAAGCCTTTCCTGTCCCTTCGAGACGGCCGACCGGCTGCTGGAAGGCGCCGGGGAGGCCCGCATCCGGATTGTCGATTTTCACGCCGAGGCCACCGGCGAAAAGCGCGCCCTCGCTTATTATCTCGACGGCCGCATCTCCGCCCTCTTCGGTACCCACACCCACGTGCCCACCGCCGACGAAACCATCCTGCCTCAGGGGACCGGCTATATTTCCGATGTCGGCATGACCGGTCCCATCCAATCTGTGCTCGGCATCAAGCCGGCGCTCGCCATTGAAAAAATGAAGGGCAAGCTCCCCGTCCGGTTTGAAATCGCCGAAGGGGACTGTAAGATGGACACGGTCCTTTTTCAGGTAGACGACCGCACGGGCAGGACGCTGTCTGTCGAACGCATCCAGCTGCTTTGAATTTGATCGCGCTCAAGGGAACTGCATTCTCTCCCCTTCCCGCGGCTTCTTTCTCCCCCCAAGCGCGCTTTCTGCTCCGCGTTATGCCGGTTGGGTAAAGCCCCTTTACTGAAAACCATAAATTTCCAGAATAAACTTCCAAAAAGTTCCTTTTCCTCTTGCAAAAATCGAAGAAACAGGTTATGATAGAGGTAGGAAATGGAATTTTTTACTAATTAGGAGGGTTCATTTTGGAAGTACTAAAGGTTTCAGCAAAATCTGCACCAAACTCTGTGGCAGGCGCGATAGCGGGGGTTATTCGCGAGAGCACATGCGTTGAGGTTCAGGCCGTTGGTGCGGGCGCGGCCAATCAGGCGATCAAGGCGGTTGCGGTGGCAAGAGGTTACCTGGCTCCGTCCGGGATCGATCTTGTATGCGTGCCGGCGTTTGCCAATGTCACCATCGACGGCGAGGAGCGCACGGCCATCAAGCTGATCGTTGAACAGCGTTGATTCATTTCCAAAACATATGGGGCGCTCCGATTCGTCGGGGCGCTTCTTCTTTTCTTCCCTATGGCGTTAAAAAGGTATAATTCAGTGGAAATGTCAAACAGTAAAGGCGTATTTTTCGCAAGCCGAGGGCGGTTTTCTCCGCCGCAGTCTCCTCTTTTTACGCAGAAAGGGCGGTCAAGAGCGGGTTTTAGCCCCATTTTTGGAAGAATTTATTGAAACCGCAAGAAAAGCATGCTATAATGTGATGAGAATTTTTTAGTGTGGATTTTTTATTTGATTATCAAAGCTTTTTGAAGTAGATCCCCTTAAAAATCCCGATCCTCTCAAAACGGGCTCACTGCGCCCGTGTGAATTCAATGTTTACAAGGGAGTGCTGACATGATTAACGGAAACGCACTGCGCAACGCCATGATTTCGGGCGCAAACAACATCGCCAGAAATAAGACTTCGGTGGATGAGCTCAACATCTTCCCCGTCCCGGACGGAGACACCGGGACCAATATGTCTATGACCATGATGGCCGCCGCGGCGGAGCTCGCCAAATCGGAAAACGGCGGCGTGGGCGAGGTTTCGTCGACCGCCGCCTCCTCGCTGCTCCGGGGTGCGCGCGGCAATTCGGGCGTGATTCTCTCCCTGCTTTTTCGCGGTTTTTCCAAGGGCCTTTCCGGCCTCTTTGAGGCCGACGGCAAAAACCTCGCCGAGGCGCTTGCCATCGGCGTGGAGGCGGCCTACAAGGCCGTGATGAAGCCCACCGAAGGCACCATGCTGACCGTGGCGCGCGTCGCCAGTGAAAAGGCCAAATCGGCCGCGCAGATCGACGCCGATCCCATCTATGTGTGGTCGGCCGTGTGCAAGGGGGCCTACGAGGCGCTCGAGACCACTCCCGAGCTGCTCCCCGTGCTCAAAAAGGCCGGCGTCGTAGACGCGGGTGGCAAGGGGCTTTGCCTGATTTTTGACGGCATGATGTCCGTTTTCAAGGATGGCGTGATCCTGCAAAACGAAGCGCCGGCCCAGCCGGACGCGGCCGAGGAAACCGACTTCTTCCGCAACGCCGCCGCCGAGTTTGATCAGGACATCACCTTCACCTACTGCACCGAATTCATCGTCGGCCGGGATCCTGAAATCAAGACCGAGCCCATGGAACTGCGGGCCTACCTGGAAACCATCGGCGACTGCGTCGTCGTCGTGGACGACGACGAGATCATCAAGGTCCACGTGCACACCGAAGTGCCGGGCAACGCGCTGCAGAAGGCGCTTGAGTTCGGTCAGCTGCTGACCGTCAAAATCGAAAACATGAAGGAACAGCACCGTCTCGCCGCTGAAGCCAACGAACAGGCCAAGGCCAAAGCGGCCTCCAAGCAGAAAGCGCCTCTGGAGCACGCCGAACCCACCGAGGAGATCGGTTTTGTCAGTGTGGCGGCGGGCGACGGACTGCACACCCTCTTCCAGGACCTCGGCTGCAGCCAGGTGGTCAGCGGCGGTCAGACCATGAATCCCAGCACCGACGACATCCTCGAGGCCGTGCTTGCCACGCCGGCCAAGACGGTTTTCGTCCTGCCCAACAACAAAAACATCGTCATGGCGGCCGAGCAGACCGTTCCGCTCGCCACCGATCGCAAGGTCATCGTCCTGCCCACCAAGACCATTCCGCAGGGCCTCGCCGCCATGCTCGCCTTTGACCCCGACGCGCCCGTGGAAGACATGGCCGACGCCATGATGGAAGCCGCCTCCCATGTAGGAACCGGTCAGGTCACCTTTGCCGCGCGCGACTCTGAATTCGGCGGCATGAAGATCAAGGAGGGCGACATCCTCGCGCTGGAAAACGGCAAGCTGGTCTTTACCGAAAAGGATCCGGTCAAGGCCATCAGCAAGCTGACGCGCTCTATGGTCAGACGGGACACCTCCTTTATCACCCTCATCTACGGGGAGGACGTCACCGAGGCGCAGGCCGAGGAGGCCAAGCGCGCCATTCAGTCCCGCGTTTCCAGTCATGTCGACATCACCGTCGTCAGCGGCGGTCAGCCGGTGTACTATTTCATCGTCTCGGTGGAATAGCGCGGCGGGTGCGGCTGTTTTTGCAAATCGCAGGCTACAGGGCGGCTGACCGGCCGCCCTGTCTTTCTTTCCCCCGCCCAAGAGGGTCCGGGGGAAAGACCCCGGAGATCGCCCCACGGACGGGCAGGGAGGGAGCCGCATGGCATCGTTGTTTGAAACCGATATTGAGAGCTTAAAAGGCGTCGGCCCCAAACGCGCCAAGCTGTTTCGCAAGCTTGGCGCCGGCACGGTCGGCGCTTTGCTGTGTTTCTATCCACGCGCCTACGAGGACTGGAGCCACCCCTATTCCATCGCCGCAGCCCCCTTCGGGGAGGTGTGTTGTGTGCGCGCGGCCGTCGCCTCGCGGGTCAGCGAGCACCGCATCCGCAAGGGGATGACCCTTTACAAGCTGCGCGCCTGCGATGGTCTGAGCGTGCTGCACATCACCTTTTTCAACAACCGGTTCGCCGCCGACCGCATGAAAGAGGGGGAAGAATTCCTGTTTTACGGCCGTGTGGGCGGCGCCTTCACCAAGCGGGAAATGCTCTCCCCTACCTTTCAGCCCGCGCTGTCCGCCGCTTCTGTTCACCCGGTCTACCGTCAGACCGAGGGCCTCTCCTCCCGGCAGATTGAAGCCGCCGTCCGGCAGGCGGCCGCCCTGCTGCCCGAGACGGTCGGCGATCCCATCCCGGAAAGCTGCCGCAGGCAGTACGGGCTGTGCGGACTCCGCGAGGCGCTTCTCAACATCCATTTTCCGGACGACCCCGCGCTTCTGGAGGCCGCCAAAAGGCGTCTGGTTTTTGAGGAGTTACTGACCCTGCAGCTCGGCATGATGCGCCTGAAGGGCCGCAGGCGGTGCGAAAACACCTGCCGCCTGAGAGAGGACCACTCGGCCGATTTCTTTTCCCTGCTTCCCTTCTCTCCCACCGGCGCGCAGCGCCGCGCCGTGCGGGAGGGCATTGCCGATATGCGCGGCTGCACGCCGATGAACCGGCTGGTGCAGGGGGACGTCGGCTCGGGCAAAACGGCGGTCGCCGCCGCGCTGTGCTACAGCGCCGCCAGGGAGGGCATGCAGTGTGCCCTGATGGCCCCGACGGAAATCCTCGCCGAGCAGCACTATCATTCCATGGAAGCCCTGTTTGCGCCCGCCGGGCTGCGGGTGGGGCTGCTGACCGGTTCCATCCCCGCCGCCGCCCGCCGCGCCCTGCTTTCCCGGCTGGAGGCCGGAGAAATCGATCTGCTGGTCGGCACGCACGCGCTGCTTTCGGAGGGGGTAAGCTTTGCCCGGCTGGGACTGGTCGTCACCGACGAGCAGCACCGCTTCGGCGTGCAGCAGCGCGCCGCCCTCGCCTCCAAGGGGGATCATCCGCATCTGCTGGTGATGTCGGCCACGCCCATCCCCCGCACCCTCGCCCTCATCATTTACGGCGACCTGGACGTTTCGATGCTCGACGAGCTGCCGCCCGGACGGCAGAAAATAGCCACCTACCACATCGGCTCAGACAAACGGGAGCGCGCCTTCGCCTTCTTAAAAAAGCACCTTGACGAGGGCCGCCAGGGCTACATCGTCTGTCCTCTTGTCAGCGAGAACGAGCAGGAAAACATGGCCTCGGCCGAGGAATACGCCGACCGCCTTCGCAGCGGGGCGCTCAAGGGGTACCGCATCGGCCTGCTGCACGGAAGGATGAAGCCCAGGGAGAAGGAAGCCGTCATGCGCGCCTTTGCAGGGGGCGATATTCAGCTGCTCGTCTCGACTACTGTGATCGAGGTGGGCATCGACGTACCGAACGCCGTGATCATGATGATTGAAAACGCCGAACGCTTCGGCCTTTCGCAGCTGCACCAGCTGCGCGGCCGCGTCGGCCGCGGAAAACATCCCTCCTACTGCATCCTCCTCTCCGACGCGCAGAATGAGGAGGCGGTCGCCCGCCTGAAAATCATGTGCGCGACGAATGACGGCTTCCGCATCGCCGACGAAGACCTGAAGCTGCGCGGACCGGGCGACTTTTTCGGCGCGCGCCAGCATGGTCTGCCCGACCTGAAGATTGCCGACATGATGGGCGATTCCCTCCTGCTGGAGCAGGCCCAATCAGCCGCCCGGGAGATTGTGCAGGGCGATCCCCAGCTGGACGCGCCCGAGCACCGCATGCTGCGCGCCCAGGTTGCCCGGCTGTTCCAAAGCGTGGGGGAAGAAGGGCTGAATTGAAGTCCCCTGAAAACGCACATCGTATGACGCATTTTCCCGGCCTGCAAGTAGGGGCGCACACTGTGCGCCCGCTTTTTTTGCATGCCCGCGGAACGGCGTTATTCCGCGCGCCCGCCTGATTTGATCATCCCCTTGCAGCTGAAATAGGTGAAGAGGAAATAGCCGCCATAGATGGCCAGAAGGAAAAGGCCGGAAAAAATCGTCCCGCGGAGGACGGCGGCGCTGTCGAACATATTCAGTGAGCGGTTGAAAGCGGCGATGCCCACAATCGAATGGACGATGGCCAGGCTCAGCGGCAGGAAGAAGGAGAGGAAAATCTGCATCAGAATGGAGCGGTTCATCATCCGGTTTTCCACGCCGAGCTTTCGCAGCAGACGGTAGCGGCCGATGTTGTCGCTCATCTCGGAAAGCTGTTGTAAGGCGAGTACCGCCGCGCTGGCGATGAGGAAGATCACGCCGAGATAGATGCTGACAAAGAGCAGTGAGGCCTTGAGTCCCATGACGGCCTGATACACCAGCGTCCGGCTGGCAAACTCGATGTCCGGCCCCGCCTGCCCGACCCCGTTTTCCATAAGCTCCTCCACCAGAGAGATGAGCTTCTGGTCGGTCTCGTCCGGGTCGCCGCTGTAATTGGCGGAGAGGGCGGTCATCACGGGCTTTAGGCTCACGGCGGCTTCGTCGGGCAGGATGTAGTAAACCGGGGCCCCCGAACCGAAGCTCGTCTCCAGCGCCGTCGTCAGCGAGGAGGACATCGCGGGGGTATAGCGCCGGCCGCCGAGCTCAAAGACGGCGCCGTCGGCCAGGAGGGCGTCCACAATCGCGCGGCGGTTCTCCATGACGCTCACAACGGCGTACTGGTCCTGCGCAAGGCTTAATTCAGGCGCTCCCTGCATACGGGCCAGCGCGTTGTAGTCGGAAAGCCGGAGCGCGTCTATGGTCACATACCGGTAAATTTCCAGGCTGCTGTCCGGCTGCGCGTCCTCATAGGGCTTCAAGGCGTCGTAAAGGGAGACGCCGGTCTCCCAGGTCTTGTATTCATACGATTCGCGGAAGAGCTCGTCACGCGGGATGGCGAGTTCGTCGAGCGTGTCGCCGATGTCGAGGTGTTCGGGGTCGTCGTAGCTGAGGAAAGTCGCATCATAGGGAATGAGACCGGAGGTCATCTGCTGCATGGAATTGTTGTAGCTCGTGGTGACCGAAAGGACGCCGATGGTCATCAGAAGCATCAGACAGATGACCGTCATGGAAAGATAGGTCGTGTTGATCTTGCTGTTAAACTGGCGCAGTACAAACATATTGAGATTTTTCAGGTAAAGCCGCCGGTTGCTCTGCACCACCCGCAGCAAAAAGCCGGAAAGGGAGAGGAAAAAAAGCAGCGTGCCCAGGATGCCCAGCGCGATGGTGATGCCGAATTCCCGGTCCAGATTCATAACGCCCATGCGGAGAATGCGCTCATATGCGACGGCGAGGACGCCTACTGAGACAAGGAAAAGCAGCACCGACAGCCACAGCTTTTTGATTTTGAGCTCCTCGTTTTTCCGCTCGGCGTTTAACAGATCGATCAGCTTGCGGCGCGAGATGGAAAAGGAATTGAACAGCATGACCACCAGGAAGATGATGCCGAAATACAGCAGAGATTTCAGGCAGGCGTCCATGGAAAAAACCATGCGAAACTGCTTGATCTGCACGGCGAACATGCTGGCCGTGACGACCGCCAGCCCCTGAGAGAGCAGCACGCCGATGAGCAGGCCGGCAAAAAGAGAAAACGCGCCGATGATGAGCGTCTCCAGCAGCAGCACGGCGGAAATTTTTCCTTTGGGCATGCCGAGGGTCATGTAGATGCCCAGCTCCTTTTTTCGGCGGCGGATCATGAATTTGTTGGCGTAAAGGATCAGAAAGGCGAGGATAAAGGAGACGAACACCGAAGTCATGTTGATCAGCTGGACGATGACCAGCATCGTCTCCGACTGCGAGGCATTCAAATCGAGCATGGCCTGCTGCGATTCCACCGAGTTGAAAACATAGAAGATGCACACGCCCAGGGTCAGCGTCATGAAATAGACGGCGTAATCCCGGAGGCTTTTGCGCACGTTTTGGAAGGCGAGCTTACAGAACATGGTTGTTGTCACCTCCCAAGAGGGTAACGACCTCGATGATCCGGCTGAAAAATTCCTTTCGGCTGTCCGCGCCGCGCGTAAGCTCGCTGAAAATTCTGCCGTCCTTGATGAAGAGGATGCGCTTGCAGTAGCTGGCGGCGAAGGCGTCGTGCGTGACCATCAGGATGGTCGCGCCCAGCATGGTGTTGAGGGTCTCAAAGCTCTCCAGCAGCATGCGGGAGGATTTGGAATCGAGCGCGCCGGTGGGCTCGTCGGCCAGGACGAGGGCGGGGCGGGTGACGATGGCGCGGGCGCTGGCCACCCGCTGTTTCTGCCCGCCGGACATCTGATAAGGGTATTTTTTAAGCACATCGGTAATTTCGAGCTTTTCGGCGATGTCGCGCACCCGCTCATCGATTTCTCTGGAAGGGCGCTTTTGGATGGTCAGCGCCAGGGCGATGTTCTCATAGGCGGTCAAGGTATCGAGCAGATTGAAATCCTGGAAAATAAAACCCAGCTCCTCCCGGCGGAAGCGGGCGAGCTTCTTTGAATTCAGTTCGGTGATGTCCTGTCCGCCGATGAAGATATGCCCTGCCGTGACGGTATCTATGGTCGAAATGCAGTTGAGCAGGGTCGTCTTTCCACTGCCGGAAGCGCCCATGATTCCCATGTACTCCCCCTGCTCCACGTCAAAGCTGATGTTGTCCACGGCTTTGGTCAGATTCCACCGTCCGCCGTAGTACTTTTCCACGTTTTGCGCGCTTAAGATGGTACTCATCGAGATTCCTCCTGTTTTGGGCTGCGCGGACCGCCTGCCGCCTTCTGATCGGGCGGCGTCCGGTCGGGCCCGGTGCATTTTTCCGGGGGAAGCGCTTTCCACTCTGCGAATGTCCGCTTTCCCTGAACCACGCTTAGTGTACCACGTTGCGCGGGCCGCCGCCATCGTTTTGACTTACACTTTTCTTACGGTTTTGTAAGGAAGGTATCTTTTTGCGGTAAGCTTTCGACGCCCGTCTGCCGGAATGCCGGAAGACGGGTTCGGCAATCGGCGGTTTATCCGGCTTAAAGGACCAAAAAGCGGCCGATTTCTTCCGTTTTGTCCTCTTTACCCCCGCGCACGGATGTGTTATACTCTTTCGGTACATCCGCCCGGAAAGGATAACGCCATGTTTACCGCTCTTTTGATTTTAATTTATCTTTCCTTCATCAGTCTCGGCCTGCCGGATTCCCTGCTCGGTTCCGCCTGGCCCTCCATTCGTTTGGACTTTGACCTGCCTTCCTCCCTCGCAGGCGCGGTCTCCATGGTCCTCTCGGGAGGCACCATTGTGTCCAGCCTTCTGTGCACCCGCCTGCTCAAAAAGCTGGGAACCGGCGGGGTGACGGTGCTCAGCGTCGCACTGACGGCGGCTGCTCTGCTCGGCTATTCGGTCGCGCCGGGCGCTGTGTGGCTGTTCCTGCTCGCCGTTCCCCTGGGGCTTGGAGCCGGAGCGATTGATTCCGCGCTCAACAATTTCGTCGCTTTGCACTACAGAGCGATCCATATGAGCTGGCTGCACTGCTTTTGGGGCGTCGGCGCTACGCTGGGACCCGTGCTGCTTTCGGTTTGTCTCGCCGGCGGGGACGACTGGCGGCAGGGGTACCGCGCCATCGGTCTGATCCAGGCGGCGCTTGCCGTGTTGCTTGCCGCCACCCTTCCGCTGTGGAAAAGAGCCGAGGGCTCAGATGCGGCCGCCGGTGAGGAGCAGGCGCGTTCCTATCCCATCCGGGAGCTGCTGCGCGTCCGGGGAGCCGTGCCGGTCCTGCTTTCCTTCTTCTGCTACTGCGCCATTGAATCGGTCACCGGGCTATGGAGCGGCAGCTATCTGGTGA
>CABSLJ010000027.1 GCA_902478455.1 uncultured Oscillospiraceae bacterium
GAAATCGAAGCGCCCGGGACGCTTTCCGGCTTTGCCGGCGTGGCGGCGGGGCCGGTCGTCGTCGGGTTCGGCAAATGCGCGGGCGGGCGGCTCAAGAACCGCTACCCCAAGGGACTGCGCAATCTGCGCTGACCGCAATGTTGCACAAGCGGGAAAGAGCTTGCCTTTCAAAGGTGTGCAACCCTACAAAACGGGCGTTCTGCTTGAAAAAATCACCATTTTGTGCTACAATTTAAAGAATCTTATAGATCGAAGGAAGGGTTTCTCATGCAGGAAATCAAAATCGAACTGACGAAACAACCCAAGGAAAAGCCTGCCGACCAAAGCAAGCTCGGCTTCGGCAAAATTTTCACCGACCACATGTTCGTCATGAATTACGATGAAGGACAGGGCTGGCACGATCCCCGCATCGTTCCCTACGGCCCGCTTTCCCTGGACCCCGCCGCCATGTGCCTGCATTACGGCCAGGAGGTCTTTGAGGGCATGAAAGCGTACAAGACGGCCGACGGCCGCGTCCTCCTCTTCCGCCCGGACCGCAACATGGCGAGGCTGAATGTCTCCAACGAGCGCCTGTGCATCCCGGCGATTGACGAGGCGTTCGCCGTCAAGGCCATTGAGAAGCTCGTATCTGTGGAAAAGGACTGGATTCCCACCGAGGAAGGCACCTCTCTGTACATCCGTCCCTTTATCATCGCCGTCGACCCGCATGTCGGCGTGCACCCGGCGCAGCATCTGATCTTCCTGGTCATCTGCTCCCCCGTGGGCGCTTATTATCCCGAGGGACTCAATCCCGTGAAGATTTACGTTGAGCAGAACTACGTCCGCGCCGTCAAGGGCGGCATGGGCTTTACCAAGACGGCCGGCAACTACGCCGCCTCCCTCAAGGCCCAGGATGAGGCCGAAAAGGAGGGCTACACCCAGGTCCTCTGGCTTGACGGCGTCGAGCGCAAGTACATCGAAGAGGTCGGCACCATGAACGTCTTCTTCGTCATCGGCGACGAGGTCGTCACCCCCTCGCTGCAGGGCTCCATCCTCTCGGGCGTGACCCGCATGTCCTGCATCGACATCCTCCGTTCCTGGGGCCTCAAGGTCAGCGAACGCCGCCTGTCCATCGACGAGGTGGCCAAGGCCTATGAGAACGGCGCGCTCAAGGAAGCCTTCGGCACCGGCACCGCGGCCGTCATCTCGCCCATCGGCGAGCTCAAGTGGGGCGACCATGTCATGCAGATCAACAACGGTGAAATCGGCGAGATTTCCCAGAAGCTGTACGACACCCTCACCGGCATCCAGTGGGGCAAGCTGGAGGACAAAATGGGCTGGACCGTCGAGGTCAAGTGAGTTTTTTCTTCTTAAAATAATGAAGAGACGGCGGATTTTCTCATCCGCCGTCTTTCTTTTTGTCTTCGGGCCTGCTACAATAAAAAGTACGGTTTCCCGTCGGCCTGCCGGCCGCAGGAGCGGGACGGGGAACCAACCAGGAGAAAGGAGCTGCCGCCCGGTGCGCATCCTCACCTATGACGTGCCCGCCTGCTATGACGGCGTTCCGGTCAAAAGCTTTCTGCGCGGCCCGTGCGGGCTCTCCGCCCGGATGCTTGTCCGGCTCAAACGGACGGCAAACGGGCTGACGGTTAACGGAAGGCCCGTCCGCGCGGTCGACCGTCTGCACGCCGGGGAATGCCTCGTCGTTTCCCTTCCGGATGAAACGCCGGCCACGCTGCCTTCCGATATCGACGTCCCCGTCCTCTACGAGGATGAGGACCTGCTTGTCTTCGACAAACCGCCCGGCATGCCGGTCCATCCCTGCCCGGGGTGTCCCGGCGGCGCCCTCTCCAACGCCGCACGCCGCCGGCAGCTGGAGCGGGGAGAGAGCTGGACCTTCCGTCCGCTTTACCGGCTGGACCGGGACACCACCGGCGCGGTGACGGTGGCAAAGCACGCGCACGCCGCCGCCCTGCTCAGCCGAGCGGTGCAAAAGACCTATTTCGCCGTCTGCGAGGGCCTGCTCGCCGAGCCCGGCGTCATTGATCTTCCCATCCGGTTAAAGCCCGGCCACTCTGTCGAGCGGGAGACGGGGGAGGGCGGACAAGCCGCCGTCACCCATTACGAGCCGCTGGCCCGGGGCGGGGGTCACACCCTGCTGCGGCTGCGGCTGGAGACCGGACGCACCCATCAGATTCGGGTGCATCTCTCCGCTCTCGGCCATCCGCTGGCCGGGGACGACCTCTACGGCGGCGGACGGTCCGGCATTGCCCGTCAGGCGCTTCACTGCGGCCGCATCTGCTTTGATCAGCCCTTTTCCGGGAAGAGGGTTGCGGTGTCCAGTCCTCTGCCGGAGGATTTTTGCCTTCTGCTGGCCGGGTTGGGCGTCGACCCGGCCGCGGCGGAGGAAGCGCCCGGCTTCTGACGGACAGTCGTCCCCGGCGTTCAGCCGGATTCACTTTATCCCCCAATGCACAAACGAGACGCGGTTTTCCTTGTCCGTTGCGGGGATCATCAACCGATGGAGGTGTTGTTATGCCAGCCGCATTGTCGCACGCCCTTCTCGCTGAAAAGGTGCTCGCCATGCTGCATCAGGACCGTCCCGACCTCAACATCCGGGAGGCCGGCTATTTTTGGGGGGCGCAGGGCCCCGATTTTTTCTTCTTTCACCGTTTTCTCCCCTGGCAAAAGGGAGAAAGTCTGCAGGAGTACGGAGGACGCCTGCATGAAGCGCCGCCCGCCCAGACCCTCCAGCGGATGCGCGTTTACATCAAGGCGCATCCCGACCGCACCGAGGCCGCGTCTTATGTGCTCGGCTTTTTGACCCATTTCGCCTTTGACAGCACCGCGCATCCCTTTGTCCGTTACGGAGCGCGCCAGCTTCATCTGCAGCAGCAGCCCTCCACCGAGGACACCTGCCACAACGCCATTGAGTCGGCGCTCGACGTCATCCTCCTGCGCTATGAAAAGGCCGGTCTGCCGACCGACGTCAATCTCAAGAAGCTCGTTTCGCCGGACAAGGCCGCCCAGACGGAAATCGCCGCCCTCTACCGAGAACTGCTCTCCGGCATTTTCGGCGCGGAGGTGTCCGACCAGAAGCTTCTGGAGGCGCTTTCCGACTGCCGCAGCACGCTGGGGCTGATCACCGACCGCACCCTCATCAAGCGTCCCTTCCTGCAGTGGGTGGAACGCAAGCGCAAGTCGCCTCCTACTCTCTCCTGCCATCTGCGCGGCATCAGCGAGGGGGACGATTACGACTACGCCAACATTCTGCAGGCCGAATGGTCCTGGCCGCCCGAATCGGAGCAGGTGCGCACCGAAAGTTTCCTCGAACTCTACGAACAGGCCGCCGTCTACGCCGAGCAGCTCATTCTGGGCTTTTTGTCGGGCGAATCGATGAAGACCCTCGTGGGAGAGCGGACCTTTTAAGACCGGCCGAGTCACCTTTCCCGGCCGAACAGGGGAAAGCACCGTTTGATTTTGCAGCAGAGATGAGGAATTTTGATCATGAAAAAAATAGCAAGCTTTCAGGTGGATCACACCAGACTGCGCCCCGGCGTCTATCTTTCGCGCGTCGATGGCGACGTCGTCACCTACGATATCCGCATGCGCACGCCCAACCGTCCGCCCTTTCTGGAGAATCCGGCGCTGCACACCATCGAGCACCTCTTCGCCACCTTTGCCCGCAATTCGGAATATGCCGACCGGGTGATCTATTTCGGCCCCATGGGCTGCCGCACCGGCTTTTATTTCCTCGTGCGCGAGATGGAACACAGCGAAGCGCTCGCGCTGATCGTCCGCGTCTTTGAACAGATTGCTGCCTTTGAGGGGGAAATTCCCGGGTGCAGCGAGATCGAATGCGGCAACTACCTCGAGCACGACCTTGCGGGCGCGGTCACGGAGGCAAAAAACTTTCTTCCCATAATCAGGAATTTGGGACCGGGGGATTTACAGTATCTGTAATATTTCTTGTGCAGGACACATGAAATATGCTGTCGTTTCTTCCAGCACAGTGACGAAAAGTGCAACCTTTTTTGAAAAGGGTTGCAAAATTGTAACCGTTTAGTATAATAGTAGTCGTGTAGTGTTACACTTTTGTAACCATTAGCTGGAAGGAAAGGAAGTCGTTTATGATGCACTGCGGAAAGTTCCGCCTGCCCCAAAAGCTTCATAAAGAAGAATTGCTCGCTTTCACCAGCGATTTCGGAAAGAAGCTTCATTCATTTCTCTATATCGTCGGCATTCAGTCGGTCCGCATCCTGAAGCGCTGCCGGCGCAGGACCAAGCGCTTCCTGCGCCCCGTGACCCATCTGCTCGGCCGCGCGTATCAGAAGCTCATCGGCCGCCGGGTTACCGCCGTCAAAAAGGAATGCCTGCGCATTCGGGAGGGCTTCTCCATTGCGGGAAAACGTATCCGCGCCTCCTGGGACAGGAACCCGCTTCACGGCGTTGTGGAATGCTTCCGCGTGACGGGCAGGAGCATGGTGCGCCACCGCAGAATTCTCTTCGGCGCCTTCAATGTGCTGGCCCCTGTCGCCGCGGTGATTCTTCTGGTTTTCACCGTCCAGTATTGGACAGGCCAGAATCTGGGCCTTGTGCTTGCGCTGGACGGGGATGAGATCGCCACCATCGCCGACGAGCGCGTTTTTGAAGAGGCCACCGAGATGGTCAACGGCCGCTTGGTGACCGACGCTCTCGGCTCATCCCGCGTCGGCGTCACGCCGACCTATACCCTCGCCGTTGTCGACCGTTCGCGCTATGCCTCCTCCAATACCCTGTGCGACAAGCTCATCGAGCTTTCGAGCGGCGTGATTGAGGACGCGAGCGGTCTGTATGTGGACGGCAAGCTGATTGGCGCGGTCAAGAGCAACGCCGACCTGACCTACCTGCTGCAGAGCGTGCTCAATCAGGCGCGCGGCGGCAACACCGAGGCCGAGGTTTCCTTTACTCAGAACATTGAGACGGTGCCCGGCCTTTATCCGGTGGAGAGCATCATCTCCTCTGAAGAAATGAAATCGATTCTCTTTGCGACCACCGAGTCGGAGAAATACCACACCGTCAAGGCGGGAGATACGCCGCTGGGCATCGCCGCGGCGTATTCCATGGACCTCGATTCTCTCCAGAAAATGAACGCCGACACCGACATCGCCGACCTCATGTACGAGGGAGAGCAGGTCAAGGTGGCGGCGGCCAAGTCCTTCCTGACTGTTCAGCTGACCCAGGAAGAGACCTATGAGGAAGAGATTCCCTATCAGACGGTCACCGTCAAGGACGATACCAAGTACACCGATTATTCCAAGGTCACGGTCGCCGGTCAGAACGGCTCGCAAACCTGCGTGGACCGCGTTACCTACATCGACGGCGAGGAGGTTTCCCGCGAGGCGGTCAGCCGCACCACCACCCAGGAACCGGTGAACAAGCAGATCGTCGTGGGCACCAAGAAGCGCCCGACCTACAGCGGCAGCGGCCAGAGCAGCGGAAGCCTCATGTGGCCCGTGCCCTACACGCACTATATCTTCCAATCCTATCACGCCTATCACAACGGCATTGACATCGCTGCATCTGGCATTCAGGGGCAGACCATCGTCGCCGCGGACGGCGGAACGGTTGTTTCGGTTCAGTACCTCAATTACGGGTACGGCTACCACGTCATCATTGATCACGGCAACGGCATGCGCACCCTGTATGCCCACGCCAGCCGCATCTACGTCACCCCGGGACAGCAGGTTTCCAAAGGACAGGCGATCGCGGCGGTCGGCAGCACCGGCAATTCGACCGGCTACCATCTCCACTTCGAGGTCATTGTAAACGGCGTGCGCTATAACCCGACCAACTATTGCCGATGATGTGAAACAGGGCCGTTTTCCACCTTTTAAAATGTCACACAAAAAGCCGCAAACATTCCGTTTGCGGCTTTTCCGATGGTAGGCCTTACATGAAACCTTTCCGGTTTTTATAGAGAAACAATTGCGCCTTTCTGTGTCCCGACGACGGGAACGGCCATAGAAACAGGAAATATCGCTGTATACCAGTATGCAGATATAGATAAGAATCTATCGGTTTTTTGTTTATATGGAAGTTTTTTCCTGATGACGCGGCTCCAAGACCGAGTCTTTCAGTCCTGCGCAACAGTGAGATTCGCAGTTTTTGTACCATTGTCCTGATGGAGAAAGTCTTGGTCGATTGATGCAAAAATCCTGTGTAATTGGCAACTTTAATTCTCTCTGAAGGCGTATATATCCATTGCTTCCCGTCAAAATTATAGGTAGATTCTTTCGCATTGCGCCTGCAGTCGGCACACGGGAGCAGCGCTTTGTTTCCCTGCCGGAACCAAGAGAGGGTTACAAAAAGGCCGCCTTGCTGGATATAGTTTACAATCCTTTTACAGTGATTGACTTTTTCCCCAGAATAAGCTATGATCTAGCAGGTACCAGGGAAGGTTTCCCTGGAGGAAACGAGACGTTGCATCTGCTTGAATGAGGTGATTTTCCCTCGCTTTTTTGCTCCGGCAGGCGGCGGCCCGCCGTCCGGACAAAGCTGGGCTGATGGAAAAAACTCTTTTCATTTTTGTGGAAGAATGATATAATGGTTGTTACGAATATGGATTAGGAGTGTGCCGCGTTGGATAAATTTATCATAACGGGCGGCCGGCGGCTGATCGGAGAAGTATCGGTCAGCGGAGCCAAAAACGCCGCCGTCGCCATTATTCCAGCTGCGATTCTTGCCGACGGTGTCTGTCGGATTGAAAATATACCGAATATCAACGATGTCGCCCTTATTGCCAAGATTCTGCATGAGATGGGCGCGGGGGTCAGGATGGTCAATAAATCCACGCTGGAGATTGACCCCAGGCCCATCGTTTCTCCGGTTGCATCTTATGAACTTGTGCGCCATATGCGCGCTTCTTATTATCTGTTGGGGGCGCTCTTAGGGCGCTTTTCGCGTGCGATGGTCGCCATGCCGGGCGGCTGCGACTTCGGTGTGCGGCCCATCGACCAGCACCTCAAGGGTTTTGCGGCGCTCGGCGCCTCTTACAGCCTGGAGGGCGGCATGGTGGATGTTTACGCTCCCAATCTGCAGGGCAACAACATTTATCTGGACGTTGTTTCTGTCGGCGCAACGGTCAACATCATGCTGGCTGCCGTCAAGGCCAAGGGCATGACCGTGATAGAAAACGCTGCCAAGGAGCCGCATATCGTCGATCTCGCCAACTTCCTCAACTCCATGGGGGCGGACGTCCGCGGAGCCGGCACCGACGTCATCAAAATCCGCGGCGTCGAGCGTCTGTCCGGCGCCACCTATTCCATTATTCCCGACCAGATTGAGGCCGGCACCTACATGGTGGCTGCAGCGGCCACCTGCGGGGACGTCGTCGTCCGAAACGTCATCCCCAAGCATCTGGAATCCATCTCGGCCAAGCTGGAGGAGATGGGCGTCACCGTCATCGAGGAGGACGAGGCCGTGCGGGTCAGCCGCACCGGCCGCCTCAACAAATGCAACATCAAAACGATGCCGCATCCCGGCTTCCCCACCGATATGCAGCCGCAAATCGCCGTGCTGCTTTCCATCGCCAACGGTACGAGCATCATCAATGAAAATGTATGGGACAACCGCTACCGGTACGTCGAGGAGCTGCGCCGCATGGGCGCACAGGTTTCGGTCGACGGCAAGATCGCCGTTTTTGAAGGCGTGCGGGAGCTGGTCGGCGCGCCGGTCAAGGCGACCGACCTGCGCGCAGGCGCGGCCATGATCATCGCCGGGCTCATCGCCCGGGGAGAAACCCAGATTGAAGACATTGACCACATTGAGCGCGGCTATGAGGACGTGGTGGAAAAGTTCCGCAGTCTCGGCGCGGACATCCGCAGGGTACACGTGCCCGACCAAACGGTCGTGGCCAAGGCTCTGTGACGATAAACAGGAATTTTACAAGGCTATCGCCTCGCAGCGGTAGCCTTTTTCACGATTGGAGGAAACCGCATGGCACGGTTCTGTCCCCTCTTCAGCGGAAGCCGGGGGAACGCATTCTACATCGGTTCGGCGACAGCCGGAATTCTGATTGACGCCGGGCGCAGCGCAAAACAGCTCGACTGCGCCCTCCTCGCCAGCGGCGTCGACCCTGCCGCCGTCAAGGCGGTGTTTGTCACCCACGAGCATTCCGACCACATCCAGGGGCTGCGCGTCTTTGCGGGAAGGCATCAAATACCCGTGTACGCCTCGTGCGGAACGCTGGAAGCCCTCGCCGGGCAGAACGTCCTCGACGGCCGGACAGCGGCCTTCGCCATCGGCAGCGGTGGTGTGGAATGCGCCGGCATGTACATAACCTCCTTTTCCACCCCGCACGATAGCCGCGAAAGCGTCGGTTTTGTCGTCCGTACGGCGGACGACCGCTCGGCGGCCGTCGCCACCGACCTGGGCGTGATGTCCGATACAGTCCGCAAAGCGGCCGCGGGCTGTGATCTTGTGGCGCTCGAATCCAATCACGATGTCGGCATGCTCAAAAACGGGGCCTATCCCTATCCCCTCAAGCGCCGCATCCTCTCCGAGCGGGGCCATCTCTCCAACGAGGACTGTGCCAGAGAGCTGCCCGCCCTGGCGCGCGGCGGTACGACGCGCTTTGTTCTCTCCCATCTCAGCCGGGAGAACAACCTTCCCGCGCTCGCCTACCAGACCGCTCTGTGCGCCCTTTTGGAGGGCGGCATGCGGCAGGGAATCGACTTTGAGCTGACCGTAGCCGGGGAAGAGAACCGGGAAGGCCGCGCCATTCTGTTTTAAAAAACGGCTTTGCCCGCTGTGTTTCAACGGCGGACGGCTGGACGCCGGCCCAAAAGGAGGAAAAACCTGTGCTCACCGTGACGCTGCTGTGCGTTGGAAAATTGAAGGAGACCTATTGGCGGGATGCCTGCGCCGAGTACGCCAAGCGGATGGGCCCGTTTTGCAGATTCTCGCTTGTGGAGGTGGAGGAACACCGCCTGCCGGAAAGGCCCTCCGCGGCGGAGATACAGGCCGGGCTGGCGGCGGAGGGCAGGCGTCTGCTGCAAAAGGCGGGCAGAGCGCGCATCGTCGCCCTGTGCATTGAGGGCAAGACCCTTTCTTCGCCCGAGCTGGCCTGTGTTCTGGAGACGTCGGCTTCGTCGGGCGTCAGCAGTATTGCGTTTGTCATCGGCAGTTCTTACGGCCTCTCTGAAGAGGTCAAGGCGGCCGCTTTTCTGCGGCTGTCCATGTCCCGCATGACCTTCCCCCATCAGCTTGCCCGCGTGATGCTGTGCGAGCAGCTTTACCGCTCCTTTCAGATTCTTTCCGACGGCCGTTACCACAAATAGCCCGGCGGTTGGTCCGACCTAGGGCTGCGGGCGGGAAAGATGCGGCCGGGAAAACAAGCCGGATCATCAAGGCGGACGCCGTGCAAGCGGCCGGAAGAATTTTTCCCGCATTGGCAGATTGCGTATATTTTGTTGGAAATTGTCCATGATTTTTTCAAGATAAAATCAGGGGATATGCGCAATTTTGGAGAGTTTGCTCTTTTGCTGTTGTTGTGTTCCCGGGTTTGTGCTAGAATATGATGTGATCTCAAATTGGCGCATGTTCCGCTTGAGCAAATATTGCGAGGGGGTGCAATTGTATGGAGAAAACGTCGGCATCGGAAAAAATCACCGTCAAAATGCTGGGCGGTTTCACCATCAGCCAGGGAGATCGCGTGATATCCGAGAGCGACGGCCGCACCAAAAAGGTGTGGATGTTGATCGAATATCTTCTGGCGCACCGCAGAAATGATATCTCTCAGGAAAAGCTGATTGAAATTCTTTGGGAAGACGAGGAGTGCGACGCGCCCTTCAACGCTCTGAAAAATCTTGTCTACCGGGCGAGAAAGCAGCTCGGAGAGCTTTCTCCGGGCGGCAAAACCGAATACATCCGCTTTGCGCGCAACACCTACGCCTGGAACAACGATCTCTCGTGCGAGATAGACGCCGAGGAGTTTGAGCGTCATTACAAACTCGCCTCCAGCGGCGCGGCGAGCGAGGAGGAGAGCGTCTCTCATTACAAAACGGCCCTCTCCCTCTATACGGGCGAATTTCTGCCCAAGTCGGCTTATGATACCTGGGTCATTTCCAAAAGCGCCTATTATATGAGCCTCTACAACGAATGCGTCCGGCGTGTCTCCGTCATTCTGCTGGATCAGGACCGCTACGATGAAATTGTCCTGATCTGTGAACAGGCGGTCGCTCTCTATCCCTTTGAGGAGGAGATTCACAAGCTGCTGCTGTATTCCTACATGAAGGCGGGGAAGATCAACAAGGCGCTTTCCCATTATGAGTATATCTCCGATATGTTCTACAGGGAACTGGGTGTCAACATCACCGAATCCTTCCGCAGCATTTACAAGGAGATCGTCAAGGGCGTCAGCACGGTTGAGACCGATCTCAATATCATCAAGCAGGACCTCAGGGAGGCGTGCGAAAGCAGCGGCGCTTTCTACTGCGATTACGATATCTTCAAAAATATTTACCGGCTGCAGGCGCGTTCCATGATGCGCACCGGACAATCGATCCATGTCGCGCTTCTGACGCTCAGCGACAAAAGCGGGGACATTCCCAAGGACGAGGTGCTCAAGCTCGCAATGCCTCAGCTGCGCGACTGCATTGTTTCCAGCCTGCGCAAGGGGGACACCGTCTCCATGTACAGCGCCGCGCAGTACGTTGTTATTCTGCCCATGACCACCTATGAAAACGGTGAAATGGTCATGAAGCGGATTACCGGACGGTTCCGCCAGACCTATAAGAAAGGGAACCTGATCCTCAACACGCGGCTCAACAGCATCGAACCCAGCTGAACGGACGTCTATTCGGCCGGCTGAACACCCCAAAAAGGAGGCGAGACCAATGAAAAAACGTAAGAGCGTTCTTTGCCTGGTCTGCGCGCTCCTTTTCTTTTTGAGCGCCTGCCGGCCGGCCGACCTTCTGACGAGCGAGCCGGGGGAAAGCTCGGAGGGGATGAGCCATTCCTCCACGGACGGGACGGAATCGGAGCAAAGCGGCGGCGCTTCCGGCGACCCGTCGAGTGAGGAAGTTTCCTCCGGGGAGGACGCTTCCTCAGAGGACAGCTCCGCAGACGAAAGCTCCGAAGCGAATTCCTCCGAAGACGCATCCTCCGAAGAGCCGTCCCAGAGTGCTTCCTCCTCCCAGAGCGGCGTATCCTCTCAGGCGTCTTCCAAGCCGAACACGCCCTCCTCTTCCAAGCCGTCCACATCGACTGCGCCGTCCTCCAAGCCGTCGTCCTCCTCCAAGCCCGCCTCCTCTGCTGCGCCCACGCCGACTCCGACCCCCACACCCGATCCGACGCCCTCGGAGCCCGGCTTTTCATGGGATGCCGGCGGCAACTACACCGGCGCCATCAGCGTGCGGGAGAATGGCGTTTCGGGCACTCAGTTTGAAAAGCGCGGCGGTATCATCGACTACGGCAACGCCTCACAGGGCTATGTCATGGTCAAGCGCACCTTTGCTGAAAAGTGCATGGCGCGCGTCACCGGTCCCTCGGGCGTCCAATATACCTATCCCATCCCCAATGCCAATACTTATTACGCCCTGCCCCTGCAGATGGGCAACGGCTCCTATACAATCGATGTGCTGCAGAACGTGCAGGGAAGCTCCTACGTCAAGGCGGCCTCCACCACCGTTTCGGTTTCCCTGAGCCAGGGATCGATCAATTACCTCTATCCCAACATTTATGCCAACTACAATTCAAATTCTTCCGCCGTCCGCAAGGGCTTTGGGCTGTGCATGAACGCGAAGAACGATCTCGACAAGGTCAAGTCGGTCTACAACTACATCATCCGCAACATCTCTTACAACTACGCGCTGGCGGCCAATCCGCCTTCCAACTATGTGCCCAATCCGGATGCGACCCTTTCCTCGGGGACCGGCATCTGTTTTGACTACGCCTGTCTGATGGCCACCATGCTGCGTTCCCAGGGCGTGCCCACCAAGATCGTCTTCGGCTACGCGGGGGGCGTATATCACGCCTGGAACGAGGTTTACATCCAAAACAAGGGGTGGATCACCGTCGGCATTCCGTCCAACGGGGGCTGGAAGCGGCTGGATTCCACCTTTGGCGTCAGCTCTTCGGACAGCTACCTGGAAAACAATGCGAATTACACCTCCACGCAGTATTTTTGATCGGCGCTTGAGTCCCGGCCTGACGGAACGGGGAAGAAGGAGAGAGAAACGATGAGTGAAAACAAAGCGAAACGCAGCCGCAAGGGCGCCTTTTGTGCCGAGGACATCTCTTTGTTCTGTTCGCAGATGGCGCTGATCCTGAAATCCGGCATCCCGCTTTCGGACGGCGTCTCCGCCGTTCTGGAGAACATCCATGAGGGCAGGCCGAAGGAGATTCTGTCCGCCATCGGAGAGGACCTGGAGCGGAATGTCCCCTTCTGCGAGGCTCTGAAAAAGAGCGGCGCCTTTCCGCAGTACATGGTCAATATGATTGAAATCGGCGAAAAGTCGGGCAAGCTGGACAATGTCCTCGAAGCCCTCGCCGTATATTACGACCGCGAAGCCAAGCTGCGCAAAAGCATCCGCAGCGCCGTCGTTTACCCGCTCATCCTTGTGCTGATGATGTCGGTGGTCGTCGCCGTGCTGGTGATCAAGGTGCTCCCCATTTTTGACCAGGTCTTCCGGGATCTCGGCAGTGAAATGTCCGGCTTTGCCTCGGGCGTGATGACCGTGGGCATGGCCATCGGCAAGTACGCCTTTATTGTCATTCTCGCGCTGGCCGTGATTCTGCTGGCCGGCTTCCTGTACGCCAAGACTTCCCACGGCTCGGCGGTGTTCTCCCGCCTGTTCAGCCGTTTCTTCCTGACGCGCAAGCTTTCGGCCAAAATCGCCTCTTCCCGTTTTGCGTCTGTGATGTCCATGATGCTCTCGAGCGGCTACAGCACCGACGAGGCGCTTGAACTCGTCCCCGGCGTCCTTTCCAACGACCTTGTGGCCGAGAAGATCGCCGCCTGCCGCAAGGAGCTCAGCGAGGGCGTCTCGTTTGCCGAGGCGGTCGACAAAGCGGAGCTTTTCCCCGGCGTTTACGGCCAGATGGTCAGCGTCGGCTCCAAGACGGGCAACCTCGATTCGGTCATGAAAAAGCTGGCCGAGGTGTACGACGATGAGGTCGACCGCTCCATCAGCCGGGTGGTTTCGGTCATTGAACCCACCCTTGTGGGCATTCTGTCGGTCGTCATCGGCGCGATTCTGCTTTCGGTCATGCTGCCGCTGATGGGCATCATGTCTTCCATCGGTTGACGGCCGGTTCGTAAGATTTTCTGATATTTTGGATGTTTTCTAGAAAAGGAGGGATCGGGATGAGACTCTATTCCACCGGCGGGCGGTTTTCCTACCGCAATCTTTTGCTGTCGGTCCTGCTCTTTACGGTGATCATCTGCCTGTTTGTCTTTTCCCTGCAAAACACCTCCACAAGCGCCCGGAGCGAAAGCCGGCAGGTCACCGAGGCGGCCATAGAACGCGCGCTCGTCACCTGTTACGCCGTTGAGGGGATGTATCCCGCCAGCGTCGAATACCTGGAGGAGCACTACGGCGTGCTGATTGATCACAGCCGATATGTGGTCGACTACCGCGCCGCCGGGGCCAACCTCAAGCCCTATGTGCAGCTGATCGACATCGGCTCCCAGTAGCCGTATGGCGTTTTGAGAAGCGAGGCCGGGCCAAAGCGCGGGCGCTTTGGCGCATGACGGGCTGCTGCAGCCCTGGAAAGGCGTTCGCTGATTTGCAGCACTCCCGCGTCTGGTCCCGCGCAGTTTTTGCCCTGTATTCTGTCGGACCGCGCAAGCGCCCCATGAAAGGAGGAGTCAAGTCCCGTGAATCCAAGCAAAAAGAACCGGGCGATTGAATCGCTCTTTATCCTTCTGATCTTTACCGTTTTCATGGTGACCTCCCTTCTGACCGTAATGATCGGCGCGAACGTTTACCGCAAGGTGGTGGGGGAGACCGAATCCAACAACGCCCTGCGCGCCTCTTTTTCCTACATCGCCAACAAGGTCCGCGCGGCCGACGCAAACGGCGGCGTGCGCATCGAGCAGACGGACGACGGCCCCGTCCTATGCCTGGAAACCGACTTCGGCGGGGAGATTTTCCACACTTACATCTACCACCACGACGGCAGCCTCAGGGAATATATCGCATACCCGGAGGACCCGTTTGATCCGCAGTACGGGGACATCATTCTGGAAATCGAATCCTTTTCCATGGAGCAGGCGGGTGAGCTGCTTACCTTCAGCGCCTCAGAGGAGGACGGAGGAAAGCAAAGCCTGAAGCTCCGTTTGAGATCGAGCAATCCCAGCTGACATGACGCCGGAAAGGGGGAACTCTTATGATACAGCGCAAGCCGAGGTCCAACGCCTTTTTTATTGAGATCATCATCGTCATCCTGTTTTTTTCTCTTTCCATGGCGGTCATCCTCCAGCTCTTTGTGGCTGCCCACAAAAAGAGCGCCCTCAGCAGCGAGCGCAGCCAGTCGATGGTTCAGGTTCAGACGCTGGCCGAGGAGTTCGGCGCGCTGGGCACCGGGGAAGACCCGCTCGGCTTTTTGGAGGTTCCCGTCTCTTCGGAGGGGGATACCTATACCGCCTCGCTTTACTTTGACGACCAATGGCGCAGCGTAGAGGAGAATCCCGCCTATGTTCTGCGTGTGACGGCCCGCGCCGAAGCGCGCGAAGCGGGCGTGATGCTCTGCGCCGAGCTGACGGCCGAACGTCCGCACGCCGGCCAGGAGACCGAAACACTCTATTCGCTGCAAACACAAAAATACGCCCCCGGCGCGTAGGCCGGGAGCGCACCGATGACCGACAAAAACAGGAAGGGAGGCGCCGCCGTGAGACAGCGGGGAGAATTTAAGATCAGCATCGGCACGTCGTCGGTACTGATGATCTTTGTCGTGCTTTGCCTGACGACCTTTGCGGTGCTGTCCTTTGTGACCGCCAATGCCGACGCCCGGCTGACCGAAAAGGCGGTGCAGGGCGTGGACGCCTACTATGCGGCCGACGCGAAGGCGCAGGAGGCGCTCGCCTCGCTGGACGCCCGTCTTGCCGACTGCGCTCTCGACGCCGAAGCGCTCGCCGAAGCGGAGGACGCTTCCATTTCTCTGACCGAGGACCAGAAACAGGAGATAGCGGATATCCGCGCGGATGCATCCCTCCCGTCCGACCAAAAGCGGGCGGCGATTTACCGTCTGTTGGTCGGCTCCGTCACCCTGACCGAGGTTGATTTGAGCCTTGCGGAAGGGGGAGAGACGGAGGCCGCGCTGGCCTATTTTTCCCTGCCCGCCGGGGAAGACCGCCTTCTGGAGGTTTCCCTGAGCCTTTCGGGGGACCCGGAGGCGTCCGAACGCTACCGCGTCACCCGCTATCAACTCGTCTCCACCAAGGAGTGGGAGGAAGAGGATCCCGGTCTCTGGACCGGTCCGGAAGGTCAGATCGGGGAGGTAATTGAGTGAGTATCACGTCTCTTTTAGAGCAGGCCATCGAGAAAAATGTATCCGATATTTTTGTCGTCTCGGGCGCGCCCCTCTCCTTCAAATTGGGGGACAGCATCACCCCTGTGGATGAAAACAAGCTCCTTCCGGCGGATACCGAGGCCTTTCTCCGGGAGATTTATGCCCTCGCAGGGGAGCGCTCCATTGAGAATCTGCTGCGCACAGGGGACGACGATTTTTCCTTTTCCATCAAGGGTCTGGGCCGCTTCCGCTGCAACGCCTACAAGCAGCGCGGTTCCCTCGCCGCCGTCCTGCGCGTGGTCGCCTTTGAGCTGCCCGATTATACCGCCCTCGGCATTCCGGATACGGTCATCAACCTGTATAAAAAGAACAAGGGCCTCGTTCTCATCACAGGCAGCGCGGGCAGCGGCAAATCGACCACCCTCGCCTGCATCATCGATCAGATCAACAGGCACCGCAACAGCCATATCATCACCATAGAGGACCCCATCGAATATCTCCACCGTCACGGCAAGAGTCTGGTCAGCCAGCGCGAGGTCGAGCACGACACGCGCGACTATGTCTCCGCCCTGCGCGCCGCTCTGCGTCAGGCGCCAAACGTCATCCTGCTCGGCGAGATGCGCGATTATGAGACCATCACCACCGCCATGACGGCCGCCGAGACCGGTCAGTTGGTGCTTTCCACCCTGCACACCGTCGGCGCGGCCAACACCATCGACCGCATCATAGACGCCTTTCCCTCCAACCAGCAGCAGCAAATCCGCGTCCAGCTCTCCATGGTGCTCCAGGCGGTCGTCTCTCAGCAGCTTATTCCCACGCTCGACGGCAAGCTGGTCCCCGCCTTTGAGATCATGATGGTCAACTCCGCCGTGCGCAACATGATCCGCGAATCCAAAATCCACCAGATCGACAATGTCATCTATTCCAGCGGAAACGAGGGCATGATCGCCATGGATGCCGATATTCTCCGCCTCTACCAACAGGGGCGCATCTCCCGGGAGAACGCGCTGATCTACAGCACCAATCCCGAATCGATGAGCAAAAAGCTGTAGCCGTCCAACCCGGCTGGCCGGGTTTTCCGCGCAGCGCCGGAACGGCTCGGAGAGAGCAAAAACAATCAGTGGATGAAGACAGGGGCTGACGTCCACACCCGCCCGCGAAGGTTGCGGTCTGGTGGAAACGTCGGCCCCTGTTTGCTTGGCAAGATATTTTTGTCCTCCAGATGTTTTTGACCTCCTGCAAGGAGCTCCGATCCCTTACCCCAGCGGGCAGCGCTCCTGAATCCACCGGAGGCTGCGCCGGACGTCCGAAAGACCGTCGGGCACGGGATCGTCGTTCTCCACGATCACCCACTCCACGCCGATCTCTCCGGAAGCCTCCAAAATCCCGGCGATGTCGTTTTGCCCCTCGCCTATGGCGCAGGGACGGCCCGCTCCGTCGCCGTCCTTGAGGTGGACGAGGGCGATGTTTTCGGCATGCTCCCGCAGGTAGCGCGCCGGGTCCTCGCCGCTGTGGTAAATCCAGTAGGTATCCGGCTCCAGCTTGCAAAAGCTCTGGATGCGGTCGATGGGCCGCTCTCCGCCGGGCAGCGGCCGGAATTCATGGGAATGGTTGTGGTAGGCCAGGGTGACGCCGTGGGGGGACGCGGCCACCTGGGCCGCCTTCATCACACGCTCAAGGCGGGCAAGCGATTCCTCGCTGTCCGCGGGGGAATAGGAGCAGGCGATAATCTTGGCGCCGTGCGCCCGGGTGTAGGCGAGGATTTCTTCCATATCGTTTTCCAGACGGTCAACGCTCTCATGAGAGGAAACGGCCGTAAGACCGGTCTTTTCGAGCGCCGCCTTGATTTCCTCCGGGGAAAGGCCGGCATAGCCGGCAAACTCCACGCCCTCATAGCCCATCTCCCTGACCTGCGTCAGGACCGCTTCCAAATCCTCGCCGGAATGGATGCAGTCTCGCACCGAATAAAGCTGCAGTCCGATTTTCATGACACGACCTCCTTTGTGTTGTTGATTGCCTGTGTCCGCCTGCTCGGAGCGCCGCGGAAAAGGGCGGAGCAACCGCCGGCAGACGGAAACCAGGCGTGTTAAATGGAAACCGGGACGCTTGCGTGTATCCGCGCCGACTCAAAAGCGGCGTCGATGACCCGCATCACCCGCAGCGCCTCCTCCGGCTTGACGGCGAGTTCCGCTTTGCCAAGGTCGGCGTCCCGGAAGTTGCGGTAGTAATCGCGGGCGTCGGTGGTCACGTCCGGCAGGGGGAGTTCTTCTAGGGTCTCCTTGGGACGGGGGGCCATGGTGCGGGTGGGCCCGGCGGCGGTGTAGACGATGCCCGCCTCCCAATGGAGTTCGCTGGAACTCGCGCGGACAATCCTGCCCGTGCAGTCGAAATCGTCGATCTGCAGGGTGCCGGCATCGCCCGAGACGTGCCAGCGGGGCAGGGGGATGAAGGTGTAGGTGTCCACCTCAATCAGGGCTGAAAGACCGTTTTCAAACCGCATCAACAGTTTGAAATTGTCGTCCACCCCGGGAAACTTGACCGAAAGCAGGTGCGCGTAGACCTCGCGGACGGGGCTGTCCACCAGATGCAGCAGCTGATCGATCAGGTGTACGCCCCAGTCGAACAGCATGCCGCCGCCCGCCTCCTTGACGCAGCGCCAGTCGCCGGGGATGCCCTTGCTGCCCTGCACGCGGGATTCCATGTAAAAGGGTTTGCCCAGCAAACCCGATTCCACCGCCTTTTTGACAATGAGGAAATCGCGGTCCCAGCGGCGGTTCTGGGGGACGGGAAATTGGCGTTCGGTCTCGCGGCTGACC
>CABSLJ010000028.1 GCA_902478455.1 uncultured Oscillospiraceae bacterium
GTCGACCTCCAGCGTGACAGGCTGGCGTTCTAACCAACTGAACTACTGGGCCATAATCTGCAAGGTAAGCCCTGCCAGTCACCAATCTGGTGGGAACAACAGGGCTCGAACCTGTGACCCCCTGCTTGTAAGGCAGGTGCTCTCCCAGCTGAGCTATGCTCCCCCAGCGTCGCTCTCCATCAGCGACGTTTTATATAATACTATAATTGGAGGTTAATGTCAACAACAAAAAACGAGATTTTTTTATTTTTTCGCAGCCGCCATTTGATACAGCTCTTCGGAGGAGATTCGGTAGGTTTTATCACAGAAATGACACTGCGCTTCCGCAAAGCCCTGCGGCTCTTCCGCCATGGAAATCAGCTCCTCACGGCTCAACAAAGAGACGGCGCGCACAACGCGGTCCCTGCTACAGTTGCAGACGTAGCCGACCTCCATCTCGTCCAGGACCTCCACCTCGAAGCCGGAAAGCGCCTTACGGCACATTTCCTCAATGCTCATTCCTTTGGCCAGCATGGTGGTCACCGGTTCCAGCGCAGCGACATTGCGCTCCAGCATGGCGATTTCCTCCTCGGAGGCGCCGGGCAGAAGCTGAAGCAGCAGTCCGCCGGCGAGCAGGACGCTGGCATCCTCTCTGTCTACCAGCACGCCAAGCGCGCATACGGTCGGAATCTGCTCACTGTGCGCGTAATAGCTGGTGATATCCTCGGCGATCTCCCCGGTCACCAGGGGTGTCTGGCCGATGTAGGGCTCCCCGGTTCCGTAATCGCGCATCACATAGAGCAGGCCCTCCCTGCCCACCGCCGCGCCGACGTCCAGCTTGCCGTTTGCTTTTCTTTCGAGCTCCACAGACGGATTGGCCGCATAGCCGCGGCAATTGCCGCGGCTGTCCGCCACGGCCACGAGCGAACCGACCGGGCCGCCGCCCGCGACGCGCAGGGTGATGGTGGCCTCCTTTTGCTTGAGGGCGGCTCCCATCATGGAGCTTGCGGTCAAAAGCCGTCCCAGGGCCGCTGAGACCACGGGAAAAGTCTTGTGTACCCGCTGCGCGGTGTAAACGAGGTTGGTGGAATCGATTGCGGAGGCCATAACGCCACCGTTCGAAGTGATGCATCTGAGAATTTTGTCCATGGTTTTACACTTTCCTTGCCAAATATATCATTCGTTCGCTTGTTTCTGTGGGCGGCTGAAAGCTCAGATCATCATATTTTCCGACGATCTCCAGCCCGGCTTCAAGCAGCATACGGTCCAAATGCGCTTCCTCATAAGCATGTTCGCAAAAGGACTCCTCCCGTCTGGCATAGAGTCCGTCTTCCCCGCGGGCAAAAAAATCGAGCTTGATATCCACCCTGTGGCCCTTCTCCACATAGCTGTTCTGCCAGGCGCAGAAGAGATTTTCCTGCTCATAAATGAAAGCGTTGTTTCCAAGCACCTCTCGATGCTTGTATATTGTATTCACATCAAATAAAAAATATCCGCCGGGATTCAAAAAGAGCGAAACACGGGAAAAGGCCGCCTGTACCTGCTTTTCCCCGGTGAGATGATTGATGCTGTCCAGCGCGCAGATCACTGTATCCACCGTGCCGAAGAGATTGAGACGCTGCATCGGCTGGCAGAGAAACAGTATGCTTTTCCCCGCCTCCGCCGCTTTTTGCTGCGCGACGGAGAGCATCTCCGCAGAGGCGTCGGCGCCGAAGACATCCACGCCGCGCGCGGCCAGCTCGAGCGTCAGACTGCCCGTCCCGCAGGCGAGGTCGAGCAGCAGGCCCGGAGCGTGCTCCACGCGGGCGAACAGCTCGAGAAAATAGTCCGCCCTGTGTGGATAATCGACGTTCTTCGTGAGCGCGTCATAATAGGCGGCAAAACAGGAATAGCCCTTCATTTCTGCGTCTCCTGCGCGGGAGACGCGGTCGGCTCCTGCTGCTGCATACGCCCAAAGACCATCTCATAGCCGTCGCAGCCATAGTTTAAAGAGCGGTTGACCCGGCTGATGGTGGCAGTGCTCGCGCCTGTGTGGCTGACGATGTCGCTGTACACCCGCTTCTCACTGAGCATGTGCGCAACCACAAGCCGCTGAGACATGGCTTTGAGCTCGGGCACCGTGCAGAGGTCTTCAAAGAAGTCGTAGCATTCATCTATGGTTTGGAGGGTGAGAATGGCTTTAAAAAGAAAGTCCACGCCCTCTTCCCTGAGCTTTGTATTCACGGCAATTCCTCCCGTCTCTTTAGTGCAATAAAATTTTAGCACAGGAAAGTGGAAAAGTAAAGAGGAATTCTGTGACTTCAGGAAAGAGCCGTCCGGCGGGCGGCCGCCCAAAAAAGAGGGCGCCGCCTGCATCCTCCGCAAAAACTAAGGAACGCTTGGGCATCGGAGGAAAAAACAGGCAATCGCCCTCTTTTTTCAGTTGAAAACGCCGCGGTTAAATATCGTTTTTGATCAGGTCGTCAAGCGATTCCCGGCGAATGATCACACGCGCCTCTCCGTCCTTTACCATCACCATGGCGGGGCGGGGATTGCGGTTGTAGTTGGAAGACATGGAATAGTTATACGCTCCCGTGGAGAGGACCGCCAGAACATCGCCCGGTTCGGCCTTTTGAATGGGGGCGTTTTCCTGAATCAGATCGCCGCTTTCGCAGCACTTGCCGGCCACGGTCACCAGCTGATCGGCCGGTTTGGCCGCCTTGTTGGCCAGCAGGACGCTGTAGCTGGAATGATAGAGCGCATAGCGGGGATTGTCCGTCATGCCGCCGTCGACGGCGACATAGGTGCGCACGCCGGGAATTTCCTTAACCGACCCCACCTTGTACAGGGTCAATCCCGCCTCGCCAACGATGGAACGTCCGGGCTCGATGTAAATGTAGGGCACTTCCAGACCGTGCGCCTGCGCCTTGGCCTTGACGGCGGACGACACCGCGCGCATGTATTCGTCATACGGGAGCGGGGCGTCCTGCTCGATATAGCTGATGCCGAAGCCTCCGCCGAGGTTGAGGTCTAGCGTAAGCGCGGGGAATTCACTGCGAATGGAAGCGATGAAATCCATCATCACCTCGGCGGCGTGTACGAAGGGGTCCAGCTCAAAAATCTGAGAACCGATGTGACAGTGGACCTCTCTCAAAAGCAGGTTCGGACAGGCGCAGGCGGCGCGCACGGCGGCCATTGCCTCCCCTGTCTCCAGGGCGAAGCCGAACTTGGAATCGATCTGACCGGTGCGGATGAAATCATGCGTGTGCGCGTCGATGCCCGGCTTGATGCGCAGGGAAATCTCCGTTTTCTTGCCTACTTCCGCCGCAAAGCCTTGCAGCCGTTCCAGCTCGCTAAGGTTGTCCACCACAAAGCGGCCGATGTCCGAATTGAGTGCAAACTGCAGCTCCTCATCGGTTTTGTTGTTGCCGTGGAAATGGATTTTCTGCGTTGGGAAGCCAGCGCGCAGCGCCGTATAGAGCTCTCCGGCCGAGACGACGTCCAGTCCCAGTCCTTCGGAAGCCACTATGCGGCAGAGCTCCTTGCAGCAAAGCGCCTTGCTCGCATACAGGGCGCAGCCTTTGCCGCCGTAATAGCGGTCAAAGGAGGTCTTGTAAAGTCTGCACGCCCTGCGGACGGTCGCTTCATCCATCACATAAAGCGGCGTGCCGAAGCGAGCGGCCAGCTCGACCGTATCGCAGCCGCCCACGGTCAGATGGTCTTCTTCATTCACACCACAGCATTCCGGTAAAAACATCTTTGACACATCCCCTTTTTCTTTTTACAATTCCACGTGCTGCGCAACCAATGCATCGAGCAGCACCTTTAATTCATCCAATCCCTCATTGTTTACAGCTGAAAAGGGAATTTGCTTTACATCTTGATAGCCTTCCAATTCGGTCTTCAAGAGCTCCATCCGTTTGGCGCGCTCGGTGCGGTTGAGCTTATCGCTCTTTGTGAGGACAATGGCAAAGGGCAGATCCAGAGCGCGCAGGAAGGCGAGCATCTGCAGGTCGTCCTTGGTGGGCGGGTGCCGCAGGTCGACGATCTGAATCACCAGGCGGATGTTCCTCCCGGCGTGGAAATAGCCCTCCACCAGCTGCGCCCAGCGCTTTTTTTCGGAAAAGGAGACCTTGGCATAGCCGTAGCCGGGCAGATCGACCAGACGGCATTCCTGCAGCCGGTAAAAATTGATGGTTCCCGTCTTGCCGGGCGTCGCGCTGACGCGGGCCAGACTTTTCCTCCCCAGGAGCCTGTTGATCAGGGAGGATTTGCCCACGTTGGAGCGCCCGGAAAAGACGATCTCCGGCAGCGTGGAGGCGGGCAGCTGGTCGGCCCTGCCGGCGGCCGATTCAAAGGCGGCATTGTTGTAATTCATTGGCAAACATCCTCACTGTGCAATATAAGCCGGGGGACGCTGTGGCTGCTCGTGGAGCTCGGTATGTACCGCCTGGGGCTCGGGGGGCTGCGCCGCTTCGGCGCCGGGTAGGCGCAGCAGGGCGTTTTCGAGCACAAGGTCGAGCGTATCGGCGGCGACAAAGCGGAGATGCTCCCTGACCACCGGTTCAATCTCGGCGAGGTCTGGCTCGTTGTCTTTCGGAATGATGACCGTCTGCATGCCGAGGCGGTAGGCCGCCATGGTCTTTTCCTTGAGACCGCCGATGGGAAGGACCCGGCCGCGCAGGGTGATCTCCCCCGTCATGGCGACGTCCCTGCGCACCGGAATGCCGGTCAGCGCCGAGAGGATGGCGGTCGCCATGGTGATGCCGGCCGAGGGACCGTCCTTGGGAATGGCTCCCTCCGGCACATGGATGTGAATGTCCTTCTTGCTGTAGAAGTCGGAGGACAGGCCCCATTCCTTTGCGCGGGAACGGATGCAGGTGATGGCCGCTCGGGCCGATTCCTTCATCACGTCGCCGAGCGAACCGGTCAGCTCGACCTTGCCGGTGCCGTCTAAGACAGCCACCTCGATGGGCATGGTCTCTCCGCCGACCGACGTCCAGGCAAGGCCCGTAGCCACGCCGATCTGATCGTCCGCTTCGCGGCTTTCGGGCTTGAACTTTTTGGGGCCGAGCATGGGTTCCAAAAGCTCGGCCGTCACCGTCACGCGCTTCTTTTCGCCCGACACGAGCTGTTTGGCCGCGCGGCGGCAGAGGGCGGCAATGGTCCGTTCCAGGGTTCTGACGCCCGCCTCGCGGGTGTAGCCCTCGATGAGCCGATGAAGGGCTTCGTCGTCCATTTTGAAGGTTCTGGAGGTCATTCCGTGCTTTTTAAGCTGCTTTGGAATCAGATGCTCCTTCGCGATGTGGAATTTTTCCTCCTCTGTATAGCTTGAAAGGGTGATGACGTCCATGCGGTCGGCCAGCGGCGCGGGAATGGCGCCGGCATCGTTGGCCGTCGTCAGGAAGAGGACGTCGCTTAAATCGAAGGGAAGATCGATGTAATGGTCGTGGAAGGTGTTGTTCTGCTCGGCGTCGAGCACCTCCAGCAGAGCGCTGGTGGGGTCGCCGCGGAAGTCGCTGCCGAGCTTGTCGATTTCATCGAGGAGCATCAGCGGATTGCGCACCCCCGCCTGCCTGACGGCGGCGATGATGCGTCCCGGCATTGCGCCGATGTAGGTCTTGCGGTGCCCGCGGATGTCCGATTCGTCCCGCACGCCGCCCAGGGCGATGCGCACATACTTGCGGCCCATCGCCTTGGCAATCGACCGGGCGATGGAGGTCTTGCCCACGCCGGGCGGACCGACCAGGCAGATAATCTGCCCCTTGATGTCGGGCGCGAGCTTACGCACCGCAAGAAGCTCGACGATGCGCTCCTTGACCTTTGCAAGTCCGTAATGCTCGTTGTCCAGAATCTTCTGAGCGCGGGAGAGGTCGATTTTATCTTTGGTGGTCTTGTTCCACGGGAGCTCAAGGCAGGTGTCGAGATAATTGCGGACAACGGTCGCCTCGTGCGCGCCGGCGGGCATTTTGGCCAGACGGGCGCACTCCTTCAAAAGCTTTTCTTCGATCTCCTCCGAAAGGTGCAAAGCGAGAATCTTTTCCTTGTATTCCTCCGCCTCCTCGAGGGGATTGTCCCCCTCCCCCAGTTCGTCGGTCAGCACCTTGATCTGCTCGCGCAGATAATATTCCCGCTGGTTCTGGTCAATCTGATCCTTGACGCGCTGGCCGATCTCGTGCTGCAGGCGCAGCAGGTTGGTCTCGTTTTCCAGGGCGAAGAGCAGCATTTCCAGCCGCTTGAGAGGACGCAGCTCAGAGAGAATCTCCTGCTTTTCGGTGTAATCCAGCATGAGATTGGCCGTGAGGTAATCGCACAGCTGGTCGGGGTCGTGCTGGGATTTGACGCCCAGGATCACATCGGGAGCCATCTTGGGCGCAAGGCTCAGGTACTCGTCAAAGACCTCCTGAATCTCGCGCACAAGCGCTTCGGCGCGCAGACTTGCAGAGCGTCGGCCGCGCAGCGGAAGGACCTCAGCCATCAGGAAGGGATCCTGCTGGAAGGGCGTATCCATCACCGCACGGTATTTGCCCTCCACCAGAATGCGGATGCCGTCCTCCGGCTGACGCAGAATCTGCCGAACCTGGGCGACCACGCCCACACGGTAGAGCTGTTCAGGGGTGGGATCGTCGTCCCGGATGTCCCTTTGGGCGACCAGAAAGATCATCTGGTTGTTTCCCATCGCCTCGTTGAGGGCGAGGATGGATTTTTTGCGTCCCACATCGAAGTGGAGCATCATCCCCGGAAATAAGACCAGGCCGCGCAGCGCCATCACAGGGAGGGTCGCGCGGACGGTCCGGATTTCTTTTTTCATCTATTTTCGCCTCCTGCGGGCCTGTCCTTTCCGGATGCGGTCGCACCAGTTATGTAAATTACGGCGAGTCAGGTCCGTCGGGTAAAATCAGAAAATGGGCGAGCTTTCATAAAGCCGCCCATTTTGCCTGTGTTTAAGACGCGGTGTTCTTTCTGCCGCGTTTTCTGGGAGTGGAAATGGTGATGCTGACCGGTGAACGGTTGGGATTACGCACGAGTTTTGGCTCGGCGCCCTTCGTCACGCATTCGGGCGTGATGATCACCTTTTCAATCGTGTGATCAGAAGGGACCTGATACATGAGCTCGGTCAGAATCTCCTCCATGATGGAGCGCACGCCGCGCGCGCCTGTGCCTCTGTCGAGCGTTTTCTGCGCGACGGCCTCCAGCGCGGCGGGCTCAAAGTCCAGTTCGACCTTATCAAGCGCAAAAAGCTTCTTGTACTGCTTGAGCACCGAGTTTTTCGGTTCGGTGATGATGCGTACTAGAGCGGCTTTGTCCAAACCGTTTAAGGAGGTGATGATCGGCAGGCGGCCCACCAGTTCGGGAATCAGGCCAAATTTGACCAGATCCTGCGGCGTCACCTGGCAAAGCCAGTCGGAAGCATTGAGCTCGCTCTTGCTGCGCACCTCGGCGCCAAAGCCCATGGACGAGGAGCCCACGCGCTTTTCGATGGTCTTTTCCAGACCGTCGAACGCGCCGCCGCAGATAAAGAGGATATTGGCGGTGTCAATCTGAATGAACTCCTGCTGCGGGTGCTTTCTGCCGCCCTGCGGAGGAACGTTGGACACCGTGCCCTCGAAAATCTTGAGCAGCGCCTGCTGGACGCCCTCGCCACTGACATCGCGGGTGATGGAGGGATTTTCCGATTTGCGGGCGATCTTATCGATTTCATCGACGTAGATAATCCCGCGCTCAGCGCGCTCGACATCATAGTCGGCCGCCTGAATCAGACGCAGCAGAATGTTTTCCACATCCTCGCCCACATAGCCTGCCTCGGTAAGCGTGGTGGCGTCGGCAATGGCAAAGGGGACATCGAGGATTTTGGCGAGCGTCTGGGCCAGAAGGGTCTTGCCGACGCCGGTGGGGCCCAAAAGCAGCACGTTGCTCTTGTTGAGCTCGACGTCGTCCTTGCCGAAGTAAATGCGTTTATAGTGGTTATATACCGCCACGGAGAGGGCGATTTTCGCCTCCTCCTGACCGATCACATACTCATCCAGATGGGCCTTGATCTCCTGCGGCTTGGGCAGTACCGCGGAAGGCTCCACATAGCTGGACTTGCGGGCGGAAAGGTTGGCGTCGTCCTCCAGAATGGACATGCAAAGCTCGATGCATTCGTCACAGATATAGACGCCGGGACCGGCAATCAGGCGGCGCGCCTGGTCCTGGGTCTTGGAACAGAAGGAGCAGCAAATCGTTCTGTCCTTGTTGTCTTCATTGATGGCCATTGCCTTTCTATCCCCTATCTGCTAGAAATTACTTTGTCCACAAGGCCGTAGGTAACGGCGGCCTCGGCCGACATGAAGTTGTCGCGCTCGGTGTCCCGGGTAATCACCTCAAGGGGCTGGCCGGTCCTTTCAGAAAGAATTTGATTGAGTCGTTTTTTGGTCCGGATGATATGATCGGCATGGATCATCACGTCGGTCGCCTGGCCCTGAGCTCCGCCGCTGGGCTGGTGGATCATGATCTCGCTGTTGGGCAGCGCAAAGCGCTTGCCCTTGGCGCCGGCCGCGAGCAAAAAGGCGCCCATACTGGCCGCCAGTCCCATGCAGATGGTGGAAACGTCGCACTTGATATACTGCATGGTATCGTAAATCGCCAAGCCGTCGGTCACAGAACCGCCGGGGCTGTTGATGTAAAGGCTGATGTCCTTGTTCGGGTCCTGACCCTCCAGATAGAGCAGCTGAGCCACGACAAGACTCGCGGTGACGTTGTTGACCTCCTCGGTCAGCATGACGATGCGGTCGTTGAGCAACCGGGAGAAAATGTCGTAAGAACGCTCTCCGCGGTTGGTTTGTTCGATGACATAAGGCACTAAGCTCATTGGGTTACACCTCCGGAATTCAATAAACTAATCATGAACCAAAAGCGTGATTCTTATGCATGAAGCGCCGAATTACTTGACGGCTGCGCTGTCGCGGACCAGATCGATGGCCTTCTCCACGACGATATCCTTGACAAGATCGGCCTCGGAAATAATGGCCTTGACTTTGTCGGCCTCCATTTTGTATGCGTCGGCCATCTTCTGATATTCCGCATTGATTTCTTCTTCAGTGGCCTCCAGCTTTTCGAGCTGGGCGATCTTCTCCAGCGCCAAGCGGATCTTGACCTGACGCTCGGCCTGGGGACGGAAGGAACCACGGAAGGCCTCGGCGTCCATGCCGGTGTACTTCATGTAGGAATCGAGGTCCAGTCCCTGGGACTGCAGGCGGTAGCCAAACTCGCGCACGCTTTCATTGATGCGGTTTTCAAACATCGCCTCGGGAATCTCCGCCTTCAAAAGCCCGATGAGCTGATCGATGAGCTGGTTGTCGAGGTCGTCCTTGGCCTCGCGCTCACGGGTTTCCTCAAGCTTTTTCCGGAGGTCGGCCTTGTAATCCTCAAGGTTGTCAAACTCGCTGACATCCTTGACGAATTCGTCGTCCACCTCGGGCAGCTCGCGCTTTTTGAGCTCATGCAGCTTGATCTTGAAGACGGCTTCCTTGCCGGCGAGCTCCTCGGCCTGATAGTCCTCGGGGAAGGTGACGGTGATATCAAACTCCTCGCCGATGTTATGCCCGACGATCTGCTCCTCAAAGCCGGGGATGAACTGTCCGGCGCCGAGGTTCAGGCTGTAATGCTCGGCCTTGCCGCCCTCAAAGGCGACGCCGTCCACAAAGCCTTCAAAATCGATCACAGCCACGTCGCCCGATTCGGCGGCGCGGTCCTCGACCGTCACCAGGCGGGAGTTGCGGTCCTGCACCTTCTTGATTTCGGCGTCGACGTCCTCGTCGGTCACCTCGGTCGATTTCTTGGTCACTTCCAAGCCCTTGTAGTCGCTGATTTCGACCTCGGGCTTGACGGTGACGGCGGCCTTGAAGACAAGACCCTCATTTTTGCCGACGGAAACGACGTCCAGGTCCATTTTATCGTCGATGACCTCGAGTTCGGCCTCTTTGATCGCGTCTTCAAGCGCGTCGGGATACAGACTATTGATGGCCTGCTCAAAGAAGACCTGCTCGCCGTAATATTTCTCCACGAAAGCGCGGGGCGCCTTCCCCTTGCGGAAGCCGGGGATGGCGATCTTTTTATTTTCCTTCAAATAGGCCTTCTGAAGCGCTTTTTCAAATTCCTCTGCGCTGACCTCAACCTCAAGCTCATAGCGGTTTGTGTCCACCTTGTTTGATGCTTTCAAGCTCATTTTGTCATCCTCCTGCAAAACTGCAAAATATCTAAATAATTATAGCATAATAGAAATCCGTTTGCACTACCTTTTGAAAAATAAGCATAATGCGGAATTATGGAACCAAAACAGGCATAAAACCGGTAGTATCGCACGAAACCATGCGGAAAGAAATGCCGTCAAACGCCCCTTGAACCGCCCTTTTGGCCGCCGCGCCGTGAATGTGGCCGTAATAGCAGCGCCGCACCCCTCTTTCCTTCAAAACATCCAGGATTTCGGCGCAGACATAATCGCCATAGACCGGCGGGTAATGCAAAAAAACCACCGGCTCCAGGTCGGTTTTCCGCGCGCAGTCGAGCGAGGCGCGCAACCTGCCGCACTCCCGGTTGAGGATTTTCAGGTCCTCTTCCTTCTCGCAGTCATAGCTCCAGCCCCGGGTCCCGCAGACGCATACATTTCCCACGGGATAGGCGTTGTTGTGCACAATTCGCAGGGTGGAAAAGCCGCTCTGCGTGAAAAAGTCCGTCATTTTTTTAGCCGTGGTCCACCAGTAGTCGTGATTGCCCTTGAGCAGCAGTTTTTGGCCGGGCAGCGCGTTGAGAAAGGCAAAATCAGCCGCCGTGTCCTCCAGCTTCATCGCCCAGGAAAGATCGCCCGCCAGGACGACGGTGTCCTCCTCGTTCACAATCGCCCGCCAGTTTTTTTCCAGGCGCTCCACATAATCCCGCCAGCCGGAAAAGACGTCCATCGGCTTGTCGGTCCCAAGGGAAAGATGCAGGTCGGCGATTGTGTAAAGCAAGGCGAATGCTCCTTTTCCAGCAAAATCTAGGGATAGCGGTTCTCAAAAAGGGAAAAACAATAACGCGAAGGAGGAAAAGGTGATGGAATACGAATCTTATAAAGAATCCAGCCAAAACCACATCCACTGTGACGTAAAAAACTGCGTCTATCACGACGGCGAGCACACGTGCCGCGCCGATGAGATTACGGTGGGACCCAATTTCGCAATCAGTTCCACAGACACCGTGTGCGCCACTTTTAAAACCAAGTAGCCGCCGGGGAGCCGCCGGACCGTTCGAGTTCGGCGGCTCGATTTTTTGCTGACGCTCCCTTTTGCGCCAAGGTTTGCCATTCTGCACGGCCTTTCTCAAAAGACAGCCGTCTCCATTTTTTCTGGGATTGTCTGAAGAAGGGAGCCGGAAACATTACGAACGGATAAAATTGAGGACGACCTCTTTCATGCCATCTTCCTTACATACGTTGGAGAAGCGCAGCTCCTTGCCCTGGAGCGCCGCAATCGGAGCGGGAACCGGCGTGCCGGAGACGGCCGAAAGCTGGCCGATCATGGCGAATTCGTCCCCATCCTCCTGCCTGCCCTCCAAAGCCTCGAGCACGCTGGCCGCGAATTTATAGGGACTCGCGGTGGAGGCGATGATGGTCGGCGTGGAGAGGTCTCCCGTCTCGGCCACATACTGATCGTAAACATTGACGGCCACGGCCGTGTGAGTATCCACAAGATAATTTTCCGTCTCAAAAACGGTCCGGATGGTCTGCTTGGTGGCTTCGTCGTCGCAGCAGCCGCTGTAAAAGACCGAGCGCAGCGCGGAAAGCAGCTCTTCACCGACCGAATACCGTCCCTTTTCGGACAGCTCGCCCATCCAGGCCCTCAGCTGCGCGTCGTTCCCGCCGGTCAGATGGTAGAGCAGCCGCTCCAGGTTGCTCGAAATCAGGATGTCCATCGAGGGGGAAATGGTGGTATGGAAGGCACGGTTGCGGTCGTAAACGCCAGTGCGCAGGAAATCGGTCAGCACGTTGTTCGCGTTGGAGGCGCAGATCAGTTTGTTGACCGGCAGGCCCATCTGCATGGCGTAATAGGCGGCCAGAATGTTGCCGAAATTGCCCGTAGGCACCACGATATTGACCTTTTCCCCGTCAAAATCCATTTCTCCTGTACCCATGAGGTCGCAGTAGGCGGAGAAATAATAGACGATCTGTGGGAGCAGGCGACCCCAATTGATGGAGTTGGCGCTTGAGAAGAGCATGTTGTTCTGCGCGAGCACCGCACCGATTTCCGGGTTGGTGAAAATCTTCTTGACGCCGGTCTGCGCGTCGTCAAAATTGCCGTAGATGGCGCACACGCCGACGTTGTTCCCCTCCTGGGTGTTCATCTGGCGCTTCTGCATGGGGCTGACGCCGTCCTCGGGATAAAAAACGAGAATTTTAGTGCCGGAAACATCCTTGAAGCCCTCCAGCGCAGCCTTGCCGGTATCTCCCGAAGTGGCCACCAGGATGACGGCCGTCTTGCCTTCCTGCGTTTTGGTCAGCGATTTGGTCAGCAGGTGAGGCAGAATCTGCAGCGCCATGTCCTTGAAGGCGCAGGTCGGTCCGTGCCACAGCTCGAGCAGGTACATATTTTTTTCGCCGTTTTGCAACAGCGTCAGCGGAGCGGGGTGATTGGAGCCGAACTTTTCGGCTGTATAGGCGCTGTCCACGCTCTCGTCGATTTCCGTTTGGGTGAAATCAGAAAGAAAATCGGCGAGGATTTTCTTGGCCCTTCCATTGTAGTCCATCTGCTGCAGCGCGCACAGGTCGGCGTAAGAGTAATGCGGCAGGTTTTCGGGGACGAAGAGCCCCCCGTCCCTGGAGATGCCCTGGGCGATGGCCTGCGCGGCCGTGACCTTGACCGAGCTGTCCCTGGTGCTGTTGTAATTCATTGTGATCCCTCTTTCAAATTTACGATATCTTTTCGGAAGGAAATTCCCCTTCCCGGGCCGTCGTTTCCGCTTGGCCCCGGCGGCGTTTTTCGGTCCGTTTTTTGCACGCTCCGCGAAGGGCGTCCCCTTCTTGGGAAGCTCAAAACCGTATGCCTTCATAGTAGCAGAAGACGGCTTTTCTGTCAAAGCGTTTGGAAAAATCGGTAGGCATTTTCAAAGAAAAGAGCGTCCAAAAAACGCTCGCTGTAATTGTGGCGCAGGAAATGCTCGCAGAGCGCTTCCATGGATTCAATTCCGGAAATACCGTCGGGCATGGAGGCGCCGTCAAAATCGCTGCCGATGCACAGGGTAGTTTCACCCCCAAGGGACAAAAAATGCTCGGTATGGCGCAGAATGTCGTCCAAGGAGGCCCGGCCGCGCTTCCGCAGGAAGGGGGGATAAAAATTGACGCCCACGATTCCTCCCGCGTCCCGGATGGCGCAGAACTGTTCATCCGTGAGGTTGCGCGGATGGCGGCAGAGCCTTCTCGCGTCCGAATGGGTGGCGATGAAGGGCTTTGTCGCCAGCTCGGCCACGTCGAAGAACATACGGTCGCTCGCATGGGAGACATCCACCGTGATGTGCAGCCTTTCCATCTCGGAGACCGCCTGTTTGCCAAAAGGAGTGAGTCCTTTTCCGCGCTTTACCATCGCGCCGTCGCCCAGTTCGTTGCCGCCGTTCCACGTCAAGGCGATCGCCTTGACACCACTTTTCTGAAATTCCGTCAGGCGGGAAAGCTTGCCGTTTAAAGCCGCGCCGCCTTCAATGGTCAGCACCGCGCCCGCGCCACCTGTTTCGCAGACCGTGCGCAGGTCTTCCGCAGAGGCGCATCGCCTGAGGTTCAGGCGGTCGGTCTCGGCAAAAAAGCGGGCGATCATGCGGTCGGAGAATTGTTCGGCCGCCTCGCCGCGGCAATCGTCCGAGAGCCAGACGGCAAAGCATTGAATCCAGGGCGAATAGGCGCGACCGCGTCGGACCGAAAGATGCAGATCGTTGTCCAGCAGGTCCTTGCCCTGTTTTTCGGCTTCCACGAGGGTATCGCAGTGAAGATCAAAAAGTTTCATCGCTCAGTCCTCCGGTCCAAAAGCGTTTTCCAGATGATTGGCGTGCAGAATGGAACCATCCTGCACGCTGGTAAAGACCTCCACCACGTCGAACCGCGGCTGGAGAAGGCACTTTGTGCGCACGAGATAATGGCAGGCCGAGCGGACGATCTTTCTCCGTTTTGTCCTGGTGACCGACTCCGCCGGCGTGACCAGGCCGCCCTCCTTGCGGGTGCGCACCTCAACAAAAACAATGTATGGACCCGATGATGCGATTATGTCTATCTCCCCGTAAGGGGTGTAATAGTTGTTTTTCAGGATTTCATAGCCTTTTTGCCGCAGCAATTCGGTAGCAAACGCCTCTCCGGCGTCACCGGTTTCCCTCCGTTTCATCACGCATCCCCCAGAATCTTCGTTAAGAAGGATTTCCGGTGAATCGGAGACGGTCCGTACCGATGCAGCAGTTCCACATGCAGCGCCGTGCCGTAGCCCTTATGCTTCTCAAACTGATATTGCGGATACTCTTCGGCCAGCTTGCGCATAACGCGGTCCCGGCTGACCTTGGCGAGAATGGAAGCCGCCGCGATGGAGGCCGAAAGCGCGTCCCCCTTGACGACCGCCCGAGCGGGATAATCCCAGACCGGCAGACGGTTGCCGTCCACCAGGACGAAATCGGGCCGCCTGGCAAAGCCGTCCACAGCGCGCCGCATGGCGAGAAAGGTCGCCTGCAGGATGTTGATTTCATCGATTTCCCCTTCGCTGGCCGAGGCGACCGAATAACACAGCGCACGGCTGGTGATGACGTCAAAGAGGGCCTCCCGCTTTTTTTCGGTGAGCTTTTTGGAATCGTCAACCCCCTCGATGATCTCCCCTTCCGGCAGAATGACGGCGGCGGCGTATACCGGGCCGGCGAGCGGTCCGCGCCCGGCCTCGTCCACACCGCAGATCAGCTGACAGCCCTTCTCCCGCGCTTCCCTTTCATAACACAGCCAATCCATGGTTTTTCCTCCCAAACATAAAGAAAACGGCCGCCGCGATGCCTCATTCCGGCTGCGGCGCCGCTTCCAGCGTAATATTTCCAAGCTTTCCGCTGCGGAATTCATCGAGCACCATCACAGAGGCGCGCTCGGTGTCTATCTCCCCGCCGGAAATGAGCATCCCGCGCTTTCTGCCCACCTGCTCCAAAAGCTCGTGGCCAGCAAGCCCCTGCGCCGCTCCCAGACGGTAGCGCTTCTCGAGCGCACTGGGGACATGCGCGCTGAGATACTCCAACAGTCTTCCGGCAAGCTGCTCGGTGTCCATGATCTGATCCTTGACAGCCCCTGTAAAGGCCAGCTTTTCCCCCACGGCCGGGTCCTCAAACTTGGGCCAGAGCACGCCGGGCGTATCGAGCAGTTCGAAGCCATTGGAAACGGTGAACCACTGATTGCCCCGCGTCACGCCCGGACGGTCTTCCACCTTGGCCTTGCTGCCTCCCGCCATGCGGTTGATGAAGGAGGATTTGCCCACGTTCGGGATGCCCACCACCATCATCCGGAGAGGACGCCCCACCATGCCCTTGCGCTGCCAGGCGGCGATCTGCTCCTTTAAAAGCGCGCGCAGCCTGGGCTGAATCGCGCCGAGCCCTTTGCCGGACTTACAATCGACAGCTAGGGCGCTGACGCCCTTTTTCTGATAATAGGCGATCCAGGCCGCCGTGGCCTGCGGGTCGGCCATATCGCATTTATTCAGCAGAATCATTCTCGGCTTGGAGCCGAGAATGCGGTCGAGCTCGGGATTGCGGCTGCTTTCGGGCACGCGGGCGTCGGTCAGCTCGGCCACGGCGTCCACCAGCCGGAGGCTTGACTCTATCTGCCGCCGGGTTTTTGTCATATGCCCCGGAAACCATTGAATTGCTTGCATCTCACTCATGAATACAAATTTCCTCCCAGACGGTTGAAGGGGAAAACGATCAGCTGCGCCTTGCCGAGGATGTAGCGCTTGTCGATCAGGCCGACGCGCGTGAAGCGGCTGTCCAGCGAATCGTTCCGGTTGTCTCCCATCACGAAGACATAGCCCTCCGGAATCACCTCGGGAATTTCCGCATCCCCCCGTTTGGTGGTTTTGCTGTTGATGTAGGGCTCGTTGAGCAGCACGCCGTCCACGTAGACCTCGCCTTTGTCAAAATCGATCTTCAGGGTTTGTCCCTCCACGGCGATGACCCGCTTGATCAGTGGCTCCTGCATCTCCCCCGCGTGGGAAATGACCACAATATCCCCCGGCTGCGGGTCATAAAAGAGATTGGTGATCACCACGCGGTCCTCATTGTGAAGCGTGGGATACATCGAAGTGCCGCTGACGCTGACAATGCGGAACAAAAAGGTAAAGATGATGACAACGGTGATCAGCGAGGTCACCAGCGCCTCCACCCATTCAAAGCAGCTTTTGGTCACTCGGGCGCGGGCGGAATCGCCGTCGTGCTCGGTGGGCTCGCGCAGAGCCCGGGGCCAGCGGAAATCCATGGGACGCTACACATCCTTTCCTTTCGGGCAGACCGCTTGCAGCGCGGTTTCTCCTGAAATCAAAAGCAAAAAAAGGGACTTGCGTCCCTTTTTTGAAGCGAGGTTATTTCTTGATCTGTTCCTTGACCTTGGCGGCCTTGCCGACACGGTCGCGCAGATAATACAGCTTGCTGCGGCGGACACGGCCCCTGCGGATGATGTCCACACCCTGCACGTTGGGAGAATGGATCGGGAAAACCCTCTCCACGCCGACGCCGTAAGAAACACGGCGGACGGTAAAGGTCTCCGAAATACCGCTGCCTCTGCGGGCAATAACGGTTCCTTCAAACATCTGGATTCTTTCTCTTTCGCCTTCACGGATATTCACGTGAACCCTGACGGTGTCACCGATGCTGAACTTGGGGAGTTCAGCCTTCAGGGATTCAGCTGCAATGGTTTTCAGGGCGTCCATAATGATGATTTCCTCCTTATTTGTCAGACATTCATGCCTGCCCATATGCGGATGGCGTGGCGGCAGAGGACTGTCAGCTTCAATGTTCGGCAATAAGCCGGGCATTGAACCCCGTCGAAAAAGGGCGACGGTATCCAAATGCCTATATATCATAGCACAAAGGGCGCTCGGATGCAAGTTTTTTCTTCCAAAATCAATCGATTCTTTTGTTACAGTCAAAGCGCACTTGATCCCGCTCTTTTTGTTGCTGCTCCCGCCTCAGGCGTTCCCTTGCCCCTGAGATGGATCCCCTTTCTTTGGCGAGATAGGCTTCGATAAATTTATTTTCGTTTTTAGTTTAATCCTTTATGACGCTTTTTTCAAGTCTGGAAAAGCCTTCCATGACAGCTTGCGCGATTTTTCCGTTCGCCTTTCCCCATGTAGACTGTACCTTATATACGTTCCTTTCTCCCCTGAATGGTCAGGGAAATTCCGAGCGTCAGAACAAACAGAAAGGCGGCGGCTCCCGTCAACGCATTCATCGTCTGTATTTGTTCCCTTTCCATGGAACCAAACGAAACCAGCATGGAGCGCTGAAGGGTCAGAAGGGAGGCCGCCACTTCGGCATAGCCAATGTTGCGGATGACCTTCATCAGCGGAGTGGGATTTTGACGCCGTTTGACAGCCCTTCTGATTGCCATGGCGATTTTGTAGAAGGTGTAGGTTGCAATGGTGATCATCGTGATTTCATCGTATTTTGTAGCGATGTTCTGAGACAGACTGACAGAGATTACCGCGATCAGAATCAATCCCAATACCATCAGCAGGACGCCGGACAGCCTCGTCACGAGGTATTCCATATTGCCGGAAGACTCAGAGCCATGCCTGCGTATGCAGAGCACCGCGGAAAAACGCATGGTAGCTAAAATTCCGTAAAAAGCGCACATCATAACAAACCACAGCGATTCATTTAAAATGCCGAGTATCATATGATACAAAGCATACATAAGGTTGCATGCAAAAGCAGCCGCCGCAGATGCAAGGATTCGGTAACGCCCGCTGACCGCCATCCGCCTGCCGACAGTGGATCGGGACAGCAGACGGACGGCCATTCCTCTCAACTTCACGCCTTGATTCCCTTCGTCAGTGGGATCAGGCACAGCAGAATCGCAATTCCAGCGAGTCCGATCACAATTCCGGCAATCATCTTGCCCCAAACCATGCTGAAGCACATTCCCACGCCCAACGCCAACGCGCCGACAACGCCCACCATCGCTCTGAGAACCGTTTTTCCGGATATCCGTACAGGCTCCTTATGCTCCATCCGCCTCCATACAAAC
>CABSLJ010000029.1 GCA_902478455.1 uncultured Oscillospiraceae bacterium
CTATTCGTCGGCAGCGTCAGATGTGTATAAGAGACAGAATAAAAGGTGGGAAGCACCACGCCGCCGTTTTTCAGGGCCAGACGCTCGCTGACCGCCTGGGCATTCAGCGGGTCCATGCCCAGCGCCAGATGGGGCCCGTGCCATTCCAGCGGACCGATGGGCAGGTAAACAATGGGGCATCTTTCTCTTTCCGCCTGGATTTCTCCCGGCCGCAGGTGTTCAAAATGTACGGTGCGCATAACTACCGCCCTTCCTTCCGTGCTCAATTGTCGATTTCAATGAGGGTGCGGATTTCCCGGCCCTCAGCGATCTTTGCAAAGGCGTCGTTGATGTCCTCAAAGGCAAAACGGCTGGTGATAAAGGGCTTAACATCCAGCGAGCCGCGGGCAATCATATCGAGGATGCGCGCCTTATTCTGATTGGCTCCCTTGCCGGTGTTGCGGCACCACTGCACCGAGCACTCGGAATTGATCATCTTGCGGAAGGGAACGATCATCTCTCCCTCCATCATGCCGAAGGCGAGAATCAGGCCGTTGTAAGCGATGGTATCAAAGGCCAGGTTGTAGGTCTCCTGACGGCCGACCGCCTCAAAAATCTTGTTGACGCCGCGTCCGCCGGTGAGTTCCAGAATCTTGTCCTGAAAGTCTGGGTCATCGGAACGCAGGACTGCGTCGGCTCCGACCGATTTGGCGAAGGCCAGCTTGTCGTCCAGAATATCGGCTACGATGACCTTGTCCGCAAAGGTGCATTTGAGCAGAGCCAGCAGGCTGATGCCCACGGCGCCCGCACCGATGATAAGCACGTTGTCTCCCACCACAGGCCGGCTCAGATAGACGGCGTTGAGCGTCTCGCCGAGCATATGACTCATGCAGGCCTCCTCAAAGCCGACGTTCTCGGGAATTTTGACCGCCTCCGTCTCCGGAATGGCGCCGTATTCGCAGTACTGTCCCCACAGGGAAGCCATCTCGGGGCTGTTGGGGTAGCCGGCGCCGAGTACCTTGTCCCCTACCTTAATCTTTGTGACGTTTTTGCCGACCGCTGTGACCACGCCCGCACCCTCATGTCCGATGACCGAAGGATACTGAACGAGGGCGTGCAGTCCCTTGTAAAATTTACTGTCGGTCGCGTTGCAGACGGCGACCACCTTGTTGTGTACCAGAATGTCGTTGTCCCCCAGCTTGGGCATGGGGATATCCTGGATTTCCAGCCTTTTGACTCCGGTTAATACGGCAGCTTTCATTGTTAAGCCATCCCTTTCCAAAGTAGTGAATCTTGACAGCCGCGCCGCACAGGATTTGGCGCGCGGCAGAAAGCGCGTCAGCCCTTGACCGCTCCGCTGGTAAGCCCCGCTACAAAGTATTTGTTGAAGCCCAGGTAGGCGATCATCATCGGCAGGATAGAGATCATCGTGCCGGCCAGCATCAGGTTCCAGGAGCTGGCCACTTCGCCGTTGGAGCGCAGCGCCACAACGCCGACGACCAACGGGGACTGCGCACGATTGGCCATGGTGAACACCATGGGCAGCAGATAGTCGTTCCACGCCATGCGGAAGGAGAGCAGTCCCACGGTGGCGATGACCGGCTTTAAAAGCGGGAAAATGATGTGGGTAAAGGTCTTGAAAAAGCCGCAGCCGTCTATAATGGCCGCCTCGTCGATCTCGCGCGGGATGGTGGTCACATAGGCCCGCACCAGATAGAGGTTGGTGACGTTCAGACCGAACACGTTGATGACAATCACGCCCCAGAGGGTATTGTTCAGGTGCAGCACCTTGGTGATCTCCAGCAGTGGGAAAAGGGTGATGCTGCCCAGCGAAATAAACATCGTGCTGGTGATGATGCCGAAGAGTAGCTTCTTGCCGGGAAACTCCCCGCGGGCAAAGACATAGCCGCCCATCGTGGAGCCGACGATGGCCCCCAGCACCGTGAAAAAGGCCAGGTACACGCTGTTCCAGGTATAGCGGCCGAAGTTCGCAATCGACCACGCCTGGCTGTAGTTTTCAAAGTGAAATTCGGTCGGCAGAAGGGTGGAGCTGCCCGTCAGAATTTCCATATTGCTTTTAAAGGAGGCCATGAGCGCGTAAAAGATTGGGAACAGTGTGACGACCGCCAGGATGGAAAGAAAGAGATAGACAATCGTTTTCCCGAGAATACGGCCCGGAACGGCCGACCTCAGCTTTTTGGGGGTAACCGCTTCGGTCATGCATCCTCCCCTCCCTTCCTGTCGCGTGTGACCCGGACATAGATCAGTGTAATGATGCCTAGGATGATCGCCGTAATGACGCCCAGCGCCGAAGCGTAGCCGTATTCCGGCATGGTTGTGGTGGAACCGGTGGTGAAGAACTGCTTGTAGATGTAGGTCATAATCACTTCGGTCTGGCCGCCGGGCTGACCGTTTGTGAGCACCAGAACCAGGTCGGTGACCTTCATGCTGCCGATGATGGCCAGAAGCAGAATGATTTTGGTCATAGGAGCGAGCAGAGGCAGCGTGATTTTAAAGAACCGCTTCACCGGACCTGCGCCGTCGATATCCGCACACTCATAGAGTTCTTTGGGGATGGTCTGCAGACCGGTTAAGAAAAAGAGCATATTGAGACCAAAATTCTGCCAGACGGAGGTAATCATAATCACGGCATTGGCGGTCAGCTTGGTGCCGAACCAGTCGATGTACTGATGGATAACCCCTGTGTTGACCAGAATGGAATTGATAATCCCGTTGTATCCCGAAAACAGGAAGCAAAAAACGAGGCCGATAATCGCCGGGCTCATCACGGACGGCATGAAGAAAACCGTCCGGTATAAGGAGCTTCCCCGTAATTTTCCGTTTAAAAGCACGGCGCAGACCAGCGCCAGAGGAATTTCCACAAGAAGCTTTCCAAAGGAGATCACGATGGTATTGAGCAATGCGCGCCAGTAGTAGGGGTCCCTGGTAAAGGCACGGACGAAATTATCAAATCCGATAAAGTCGCTCTGAAAGCCGTTGAATTCAAAAAAGGACAGCCGGATTACCCACAGAATGGGCAGAATGGTAAAAACCGCCAAGCCAATCATCTGCGGAGCCAGCATGCAATAAGCCTGCAAGCTGGCCTGCTTTTTGGTTTTGGATGCGCGTAATTTTCTGGATACCATGACGGCACCTCACTTTCGGATTGAGGCTTTGCAAAGGAGGCTGCCGGGGAACCGCCTCTCTGATTCCCCGGCAGGGCTCGTTTTGCGGACTGGGAGATGCGGATGGACTATTTTACGGAAATATCATAATTGGAATCCTGGAAGGTAGTAAGATCGACCTTGCCGTCGGCAACCGCTTTGTCCAGCGCGGCGTTGTAGCGGGTGTCAAGATCCTTGAGGCCGTCCTCTACGCTGACCTGGCCGCGCCAGATCTGCATCATGATCTCATTGTAGTCGGGGCCTTCCAGCGTCAGGGAGCCGGTGGGCTCAGAGCAGCGGGCAAAGGCGGTGTCGTTGGTGAAATCGGCGAACTCCACCCAGCCGGCCTTGCCGGGAGCCTTGGTTGCCAGCTTTTTGGCCTCCTCACTGACCGGAATGGCCAGGCACTCTTCATACTTCTTGGCAAACATTTCGTCGCCCTGCAGGAAGTTCAGAACCTCCATCACCTTGTCAATATCGCTGTTGTTGGCGGTTTTGTTGACAAAGTAGAGGGTGGAGGGACGGATGGGCTCCTTGTAGCGGGTGGCCGACTCATCCATCACGGGCAGGTCGCAGACGCCCCAGTCGCACTTGGCGGGGAACTGGTCGTTGAGCACGCCGACGTCCCAGCTGATGGCCATCTTCATGCCGATTTTGCCTTCGGCAAAGAGGGCGCGGGCGACGTCGTTATCGGTGGTGGCGGAATCGGGGTAGTAGCTACCGTCGGCCTTGATTTTCAACATGTATTCGTTAAATGCGGGGGCAAAGGCGCTGAAATCATATCTGCCGGTCTTGACATTGAAGTATTCATGACCGATGGAGCAGTAGAAGGGATACATAATTTCCATCTCAAAGAAGCCGTTGACCCACTTCATCGGGAAGATGGTGCCCCAGGCCTCTCCAGCCGACTGTTCGGTGATGATCTTGGCGTACTCAATCACTTCGGCCCAGGTTTTGGGAGGGGTAGCCTCGCCGTTTTCATCTACAATGCCGCATTTCTTGAAGAGGTCCTTGTTGTAGATCATCTTGCAGGTGTTGGTGGAAAGGGGCACGGCGTAGGTTTTGCCGTCAATGGTGTTGTACACCGGTTTGAGCATATCCTTATACTTGTCGACAATCTCCTGGCCGCCGGGAAGGTCCTCCAGCGCGAGCAGGTCGCCGCTCTTGACGACGGGGGTGATGTCGGTAAAATAGGTGTGGAGTTCAGGGGCCTGACCGGATTTAATGGCCGTGTTAATTACGTCCATGTAGTCGTCTCCGTACATCTCATATTCAATGGTGATGCCCTTTTCCTTGCCGGTCGTGTTGTTGAACTCCTCAATCATCGGGAGCATCACATCCGCATCGGAACGGCTGTGGGTCCACACACGCACGGTGGTCATTTCATTGCCTCCGGTTTTCTGGTCGCAACCGACCATCAGGGTGGCAAGCATGGCGATTGCGAGAACGAACGAAAGGATGCGCTTTGCACGGTTTTTCATTGTTTTTCCTCCTTAATAGTTGTCTTTGTACCGGTTCTCCTGCTTTTCATGGGATATCCGCATCACCTCTCTCACGACGGGGTAGATTGGGCTATCGTCAGCGCACAAGCGTATTTTTAATACAATCATACAACCGTTTCGCCTCTTCTATATTCTCCGCCTTTGCGCTGATGACAAGATTTTTTTTAGCCGGAACCCGTCCGGAAAGCAGCCTTGGCAGCCAGTCCCCATTGCTGGACGTCACCGACCAGTCGCAAAAGCGTAGGACCATTCCGGGAGGACAGCGCTCGCTGATTTCCAGCAGATCGTGGTATTGGCAATCAAGTTCCAAAGAATACAGATTGGGAATTTTGAAGAAATCCTCTATGACCTCCGGATGGCTGCCGCAATAGTGCATGCGGCCTCCTCCCACCGCCTCAAAGAAGCGAATGTCCTCCGGCAAAATCAGCGCGCGGTAGTGCGCCGGACTGACAATCTGCAGCGAACAGTTGGAGATGCGCGCCGCCCCCTTCCAAAGGCCGCCCATGTCGTAAAACCATCCCTGCAGCGGGGGAACCAGTTTTTTCGTCTCGTGCAGGAAGTCTATGGTATAATCGGTCACCCTTCGCAAAAGCTCCCGCACCGCAGCGGGATCGTCGTAAAAATCGAACAGGATATCGTTCCCGCGGATCAGGTGAGCTGAATTGAAGGGGCCGGCGATGTCGGGATGCTGTATGGCAATTCCTTCCGGGAGACGGGAGCGGTAACAGGCGGTATACTCCCGGATTCGCGGCAGAAGGCCGTCTTCCATACCGGGGCTTCGGAACGTCCAGACGTCTTCAGTACGTTGTAGTGAATGGGTCGCGCAGGCGGGAAGACTGCCGGGGATTTCCCGGAGCTCGCAGCCAAACGCCGCGGCAACCTGTGCGGTGCCGAATTCCACACGGACCATGGGAAGCGTGTCGTCCCCGATTTCCTCATGCAACCGAATTTTTTTCCAGCCTGCCTCCAGCATCTTCTGCGGACTGTGCAGCTGCTCATGGCAATCGGGGCAGTTCGGGACGGGGATATCGATCATCACCAGCGGCTCGCAGCGGTCGGGCGTTTCATGCAGCGCTCTGTACTGTTCTTCCAGCCGACGGTAGCGCTGCAAGCGGTCCATTCCCTCGTTCCCCTTTCTTATGTATACGTTTACATATCGATAGACCTGCCCATTTCATCCGAGGCATAGGCAGCGTAAATGACTCTGGCGGTCTGATAGGCAAGCGCAAAGCCTGCCCGGGGCTGACGGTGAAAAGCGACGCACTCCACAAAATCCTGTATCTCGGCGCTGTAGCCGCGGGCGAGGTCCTCATCGGCGCACACCGACTGCCAGCCCGTTTTATTGCCCACCTTTTCGGTGATATAGACCTGCTCCATGCCTGTGTCGTCGGAAAAATAGGCGTTCATAGCGTTGCTGGGCGTTACGTTGCAATTGACGATCATATCGTTGGCGTAGAGCTCCAAACGGTTCTTCATCCCGCCTACGACCATATCCCCGGAAAGGACGACCGCCTTGCTGCCGTCGCTGAAAGTGAGAAACAGATTGCCGATATCCTCCACGTCCACCGGCCGGGCGTCGATATAGCGCGCTTCGTCAGCGCTGAGCGCGCCGATTACCCGTCCCATATCCCCTGTCACCCGGGTAACGGTGATCTTCTCTCCCCTGGCCCTGCCCTCGCATTGCTTCAGGTAGAGCACGGCGGACAGCGGATGGCATCCCTGGCGAATCAAACTGCCCCCGCCCGAAAGCCGCCATTGCTCGGCGTGCGGCGCATGCGAACCGCTGTGGCATTCCTCGGCGTTGATCATCAAAATGCGGCTGCCGCGCGCCCTGAGCAGCTCTTCGGTTTTCAAAATTGCGGGCATATAGACCCAATTTTCCGCGTACATAAACAGCCGGTCCGAAGATTCCACCAGTTCCCGCAGCTCCTCCAGTTCCTCCAGAACGGCGCGGTACATCTCCGTTTTCGCCACCGTGCGCCCCAGCTCCCCCGCCTCCGGATCCTCCGAACAGAAGCCGCACAGCGGCTTTTCACAGATGACGTGCTTTCCCGCCGTGATCGCCTTGCGGATCATCGGCGCATGCAGCACCACCGGGGTAATGATATCGATTAGGTCGATCTCCGGATTTTCAAGCATTTCCCGGTAATCCCGCAAGGTGTGCCGGAAGCCGAATTCCCGGGCGAACGCCTCCAAATCCGGAGAGAGAGAGGAGCAGGCGTAAAGCTCCGCCTCTACCCCACAAACACGTTGATACGCCTTTGCGTGCAGACGTGCGGCGAACCCGCTTCCGATCATGCCGATGCGCACCTTTTTCATTGCTTCACACTCCTGATAAAAATAAGTAATCGTTTACATATCGCAAATTTGCACCATTTTACCACACTCTGTATCCGAGACGTGTTGTCCGCGGCAGGACTCCAGAAGCCGGAACAAATGCGAGGCGCCCACCGCAAAGGCCTCCTTGGTGTCGCCATACTGCGGCCGTACAAGAGAAATCTTTTCTCCCAACTCCAGTGAACTGAGCCCGTCGAAAACCGCCAGATGCGGCTCCAGCGCCAAAACAGGGTTATTCTTTTTACCGAGAAAACGTGAAAGAATTTCTGTAAGCCGGCAGTCCCCTCGGCCTGCGGGCATTGTCTGACCGTTTTTCAAAGCGTCTTTCACATGTATGTAATCGATTAGATATTCCAGAGAACGGTAGGCTTCCAAGGGATCGACCCCACATTGCAGATAATTCGCAGGGTCGAAAATCAGATGCAGCCGGTCGACCTTTTGGACAAGCGACAGGCAGCGCTCGGGAGTATCTCCAAACAACCCCTTTTCATTTTCCAGCCAGCAGGTAACACCCGCTTCCCCGGCCGCCTCGGTCATCTGCCCCAGCCGATCCGCGATCTCCTGCTCATAGTCGGAAGGATCGCTCCCCGTCGGCAGATAAAAGCTGAAAAGGCGCATTCTGCGGGTTGCCACAGCCTCCGCCAGTTCGATCCCTCGCCGGAACCGTTCCAGATGAGCAGCAAAGGGCGCCTCTATGGGAATCTTTCCGAACGGCGAGGCCATACAGCACACCCGGATGCCTGCCTCTTCCAGCCGAAAACGAATTTCTTTTGCCTGGGCGGGCGTGGCCTCCGCAAAGGGACGGCCATCCACAAAGCGCAGCTCCAGATATTCGATGGCGTGCTTTTTCAAAATCTCAATCTGCTCCTGCAAGGAAACGGCCGCTTCATCGGCAAAGGCGGAAACCAGAAACAGTGGCATGATTTGTCCTTCTTTCATAGGGTTTTGACCGATTCTCCCGGCAACAGGGTACAATTAAAACAGGCTTTTCGTTCTGTTCTTCCGCCTGCGGTTTTCTCAATCTGCTCCAGCAGCATATCGGCCGCCGCGAGGCCCAGCTCCTGTTCCGGCTGCTTCACGCAGGTGAACCGCGGATTGTGAAGCAGCGCCCAGTCGGGCGTTCCCAGCATCACAACCGAAATATCCTCTGGAATGTTCAGGCGGCGGTCCCTCAGATATTCATACGCGCCCTCGGCGAGCATATGCTGACCGAAAATCAGACCTGTCATTCCATCCGCTTTGTTCATCAGCCGTTCCATCGCCTGGTAGCCCGCTTGCCGGTCTATCTCCGCGCTGTACTCCACCACAAGGTCCGCCCTGTTTTCCCGGGCGATCTGTTCGACGGCAAAACGCCGGAGCTGAATGCTTTCCACCGGACTGGTCCATTCCAGGAAGCCGAGCTTCCGGTGTCCCCGGTCGATCAGATGCTGGCAGGCCAGGGCGCCCAGCTGAAAATTGTCAAAAGTGGCATAGCTGTAAGAGGGAACTCCGTCCAACGGACGGTCGACCACCACGTAGGGAATGTGCAGATCACGCAGAATCTGGGTATTCTCCGCCCCGTGGCTGGTTGGGGAAATGATGACGCCGTCCACCCGCTGGCTCAATGCGCGTTCGATGATTTTTTTCTCACGGTCGGGCTGATCGAGAGAATTACAGATGTAGATGGTAAAATCATGCGTATACGCCCACCGTTCGATGCTGGCCGCGATGCGCAGAAAAAAGGGATTCTGGAACTGCGGCAGCAGCAGAGCGATGGTCCGCATCTGCATCCCCTTCAGACTGCTTGCAACCGAGCTTTTGTAATAATTGAGCTCTTTGGCTGCTTTGAGCACCCTTTCACGCAGTTCATTGCTGATATACCGCGTGCTGTTCGGATTGAGCACCGAAGAGACGGAAGCTGTGGAGGTCTGCGCCAGTTCAGCCACATCCTTGATTGTGGAGTATTTTTTCTTCTCAGCCATGCTCTCTTCCCTTCGTATGTCATCGTTTACATACAAATCAAAAAATAAAGACATCCTCAAGAGTAAACGATTACGCATCGGGCATTCCAATCTTCTTTCCCCACCCTCTGCACATTCTTTTTGGATTGATTTAATAATAGCACATAAAAAAAGAAAAGTCAACATGTATTTTTATTATTTTTAACTATTATCTACTCTGCCCTTTGCAGTTTATTGGTGTTTTTTGTAATTTATGCTATTTACAATCAGAGAAAAAGGGATCATTTACTATCTTTTTCATGGAAATGCTTAAAAAACTGAGCGGCGTACCTTTTAACAAGACTGCGCTTTGCGTTTCAGCTGCAGCGGTAAAAAAGATGGATTCCCCGTTCCGTTTTGACACTGGAATTCCCTCTTGCGACGTTCAGCCCAAAGAGAGACAAAGCGCGTTATCCATACCTATATAGCGCGGAAAAGGCCGCCCGACCCATACAACTTCGGGTCAGGCAGCCTTTGTCAACCAGAGGGCAAAAGCGGCACTGCGGCATATGTAAGCAGGCGATTCAGCGCGTGATGGTCACTTTGGTCAGACCATGGGGTGCATCCGGATTGTTGCCCCGCTGCACCGCCAGCTCGCAGGCAAAGAGCTGGACAGCTGTGGCGCAGGCAAAGGCCCCCGCGACGCCTTCGCATTCAGCCGGCAGCAGCAGAGCGTTATCCCCGGTCAGCGCGGCAATCTCCGGCTTATTGGTGATCACGCAGACATCTCCGCCTTCCTTCCGGACGCGCTTGATCATTTCGCAGGTGTTTCCGTCGGTTTCAGCGTCTGTGGCGAGGACAAGTACAGGGATAAAGTCGCGCAGCATAGCGACCGGACCATGGGTAAAATTGGCCACCGAGAAGGCATGGGAACGGATGAACGACGTCTCCTGAATCTTGATGGCAAACTCAAGCGCCACCGGGTAATTGACGCCGCGCGCCAGAATGAAGCATTCGTTCATAAAGCGGTAGCGGTTTACCAGACGGGAAATTTCCTCCGTGCGTCCGAGTATCGATGACGCAAGGTCCGAAAGCTGCTCAAGCAGGTGAAAAAGCTTCGTCTCCCCCGAGAGACGGGCCGCGAGCGCCGTCAGCAACGCCATCTGCGCAAGGAAGGTTTTGGTCGCAGCAAGGCTGTTTTCCTTCTGTGCGTGGCAATTGAGATGATATTGCGCATGCTGCGCCAGCAGGGAGCCTTCGGTGTTGGTGATCGCCGCGGTGAGCGCGCCGTCCCGGTTTCCGCGGTCGATCAGGCTGCACACGTCTTCCGCCGCTCCCGATTGGGAGACGCCGATCACCACCGCATCTGAAAGCTTTAGCCTGCCGTCGTATCTGGTCAGCACAGAGGGAGCAGCGATGGACACCGGCATTCCCACGTAGGTTTCAAACAAATACTTTCCGAATTTGGCCGCGTTGCAGCTTGTACCACGCGCCGCAAACAGGAGGAACGCCGGGTTTCTGACGCGGATATCGTCCGCCAGGGCGTCCACCAAGACCTTGTTCTCGCCCAGGCAGCGTTCCAGAACGCCCGGTTCCTCCTCGATCTCCCGTAACATGATACTATTGTTCAAAACAAACCATCCTTCTGTATAAAAGTGAATCTTTACTATCCCTTTACTGCGCCGCCCGTCAGGCCGCGCACAAAATATTTCTGAATAAAGACGCCCGCTACAAAGATAGGCAGCGTGGCGAGCGTGGCCGCCGCGGAGCTGGCGCCCCAATCGATAGATACCGACCCCACAAAGGAGGAAATTCCCACCGGAAGGGTCCTCGTCTCCCGTCCGGTCAGGACCAGTGCAAACATAAATTCGTTCCAGGAGTTGAGCAGCACCATAATACCTGTGGTAGCGAGGCCCGGAGCGGTCAGCGGCAGGCAAATCTTCAAGAAGGTGCGCAGCCTGGAACAACCGTCCACCTGCGCCGCCTGCTCAAGCTCCAGGGGAACGTCCCGGAAGAAGCCCTTCATCATCAGCACGGTAAAGGGCAGATTGAGCGTTGTGTGGGCAAAAATGACCGCCAGATAGGTATTGGCGATTCCGATTTTGCGCATGAGCACATACATGGGGAGCATCAGAGCGCTCACAGGCACCATGCGCGTCAGAATAATGAAAAAGGCAATGAACTTTGACCCGACCACGCGAATCCGCGCCAGAGAATAGGCGCAGATCGATCCCAGCACCACGCACAGCAGCATAGTGGACACCGCCACAATAATACTGTTGATCATATTGTCCATAATGTTGTTGCGGGTAAAAATCTTGGTAAAGTGCACGCCGGTCGGCTGAAAGAAAAATTGTGGAGGGTCGGCGAACATAACGCCTTCCGGTTTGACCGACTGCATCAGCAGGAGAAGGATCGGAATCAGCGTCCAGATGGTGAAAACAGCCACAATGATGACGCAGACGGTCATGACCTTTCTGTGATGTCTCGTTGTTTGCACTGCCTTTCACCTCTCATTCTTCCGCTTTCCCGCTGCGCCGCATATAGAAGCAGCTGACAAGCAGGATGCACAGCAGCGTAATGATGGAAAGCGCCATGGCGTATCCCATCTCGTATTGGGAGAAGCCCACCTTGTAGGTATAAACGGCAAGCGTCTCGGTCGAAAAGCCCGGACCTCCGCGTGTGAGCACATAGACGGTATCGAAAATCTTCAGCAAATCCATGGTGCGCATCAGGAGAACGAAGAAGACCATGGGGCTGACGGAGGGCAGGATAATCTTGCGCACAATGCGCCAGAAGCGCGCGCCATCCACCTGAGCGGCCTCGATCCAATCGTCCGAGATGCCCATCATCGCGGCGAAAAGCACCAGAATGGTGAAGGGGGTCATCTGCCAGACGTCCACAATCATCACGCTCAAAAGCGAGGTGCTCTCATCCCCCAGCCAGGCGATGTCGCCCACGCCGATGGTGCTGCGCAGCACATAGTTGAGAATGCCGAACTGCGGATCGTAGATATAACGCCAGATGAGTCCCACGATGACAGGCGAGGTGATCATCGGCAAGAGGATGATGGTCTGGATGACCCGCAGCGTCCGCTTCATGCTCCACAGCGTCAACGCGATGAGAAAGCCCAGCACGGTTTCCACCACGATGCAGCAGACGACGATCAGCAGGGTGTTGAGCATCGCCTGTCCAAAGATTTTATCCGAAAAGACGCGAAGGTAGTTGTCCAGACCGGTAAAAGTCTTGTCGGCTCCCAGATCAAAGAGCTTCCACTCAAAAAAGCTCATATAAAAACAGTAGCCGATAGCGATGAAGATAAAGAAGAACAAGAACGCGACGACAGGCAACGAAAAGGAATAGCCCATGAGCACCTCTCCGGTGCGCAGACGTTTGTCGGTGTGACGCTTCATAACTAGGCCTCCAAGCGCTTGCTTTTTGTGCAAAAAGCTATCTGTCAGATACAAAATTGCGGTGCATGTTTTTTTGACACGCACCGTAATTTTGTACTCGGTGAAGAAGCGGATTTACTCCTCGGTCATCTTTGCCTGTACCTGCTCCATTGCGTCTTTCGCGGAAAGCTTTCCGCTCATGACATCCTGCAGACTGACTTCCAGAACCTCCTGCTCCGCCGCCCAGGTTCCCCAAGAGGGAGCCGGCTTGGTGTTGGTCAGGGTTTCCTGCATGGCCACAAGCACCGGCTGGGATTTCTGCAGCTCGGTATTCTCGTAATAGGCGTTGGTTGCACCACAGGTGCTTGACTTCTCGGTGAAGTAAATCTGTGCGTCGGTATCGGTGATAAACTTCACGAAAGCGCCCGCGGCATCCTTGTTTTGGGAATCAGAGGCGACCGACCAGCAGTAGTTGTCGACAATGCCGCCGGGCGTGCCGTCATTGGATTTGATGGGAACATAGGCCCACTTGCCCGCAGTGGCGCTGCTCTCCGCATCCTCCAGCCAGGCGCTGTTGATGGTCATGATCACAGCCATGGCTGCCTTTCCGCCCGCAGCGATCTTGCCGTTTTCATCCCAGTGAACGTTCAGATAACCGGACGGCTCGTACTGCGCCAGCTTTGCCAGGAATTCAGCCGTCTCAACCGCCTCCGTGGAATTGACGTTGGGTTCTCCGGCGTCATTGCGGTACCAACCGCCGTTGCTGACGAGGAAGGCGCTGAAAACGCTGGCGAGCGTGCCGCCCTTCTTGCCCGGGAAGGTGATGGGGGCATATTCATCGCTGCCCTTTAAAGCCTCGCAGACCTCGAGCAGCTCATCCCAGCTCTCGGGCGCTTTCAGATTCTTTTCTTCAAAGATATCGGTGCGGTAGGCAAGCACCTGTGTGGCGATAAAGTCCGGCAGGCCGTACGCCTTGCCGTTGCGGCTGTAATCCGCCACCAGATTGGGAACATAGGCGTCGATTTCCTCTTGGGTGGCGTATTCCTCCACCGGCACCAGGTAATCGTTGTTGACAAATTCCTCAAACCAGGAGGGATGGACGTACAGAACATCGTAAGCGCCGGTTTGCGATGCGAGCTCCAGGATGCATTTCTCACGCAGGTTTTCCCATGGGACGGCGTCGATGGTGACCTTCACGCCGGTCTTCTCCTCGAACTCGGCGGCTTTGTCTTTCCAGGCGGATTCATAGGGGTCTCCCGCCCAGGTAGCAACAACAATTTCGCCGGACAGCTCAGGCGCCGCATCTGTGGAGGAGGCGCCGGGATCGCCGGAAGGAGCCTGACTGACCGCGGTATCATTGCCGCAAGCCGTCAAAAACATGGTGCCCAGCAGTACGAGTGTCAAGAGAAGTGCTATGTGCTTTTTCATGTTTCTCTTCCTTTCTGTATCGCGATGTTGTAAGGTTCTCTGAAGAGGACAATACGCTCCCTGCCGCAAATCCGGGCGGCATCCTGGTATCGCGTATGTGAATATTTTTTACAAACCATTCGCTCGTATATGAGGATGCCGAACCCGGAGCCGGCGGTTTCAGGAAACGGTCAGCGAAGTTCTCCGCGCAGCGGGGAAAGAGCCGCTCTGCGCAGGGTGTGACGCTGTCCCTTAATAGCCCGCGCGAATGCCATAACATTTTCGGGCACACAGCAGCCCCCGTAGACGCTGTCCCCAATCTGGAACAAATCCGCACCCGTCATCTTGCTGTCAATGGCGAAGCGGCGGATGACGTCGGGGTCGGCTCCCTCCTGCGAGGTGCCGATGGTGGTCTCCGCCAGCAGACCGCAGTCGTGCACTACACCGACCCACCGGCGCACAAGTTCGATGGTCAGCCCCGGAATGGTGCCGGGCGAGGGCAGAATGATCACATCCGCCCCGGCCTTTGCCAGCGCTTTGAGTTCGGCCTCGGTCACGAATTCGTCGGCGTTTACCAGGAAGGAACTGCCTCCCCAGGGCATTTTACCCGCCTTGACAAGCCCCTTTTCCCCCACGCCGCTTCTGACCTGGGAAACGCGGCCTGCAAACTCGCTTTCAGACATCTTGGGCGTGCGAATCAGGGTGATGTAGCTCGCCCCCTGTTCCATACCCCGACGGGCGTTTTCTTCGTTTGCCACGCGGGCAAGGGGATATTCCGAATCCTCTGAGACCGGCTCAAGCGTCATACCGATTGGGATGCCGCAAAGCCTTTTGGCCTCTCCGATGGTTGCGCCGAAGCCTAACTGCCAGAAGGCGCTCTGAAAGGAATCCTCCAGAATTTTTGTGCTCGGCCGGCATCCCTTGCTTCCATCCACATTGAAAAAAGAGCCGAATTTTTCAATCCCCTCTTCTGTGGAGGGCATACCGGGAACCATGGGAAAATCTACATTATAGTGGTTGATGGTGGCCATATCGCAGCCCCAGCTCTTCAGCAGCTCGACGTTGGTGACGCCGTCGATGGTGGACTGCTTAAAAGAGACCGTTTCACCGATGATGACGCGCCCGCTCGCCGCGCTGATGGCGTGTACCATTTCACTGCGGGACGCGCTGGTGAGCTTGGTTCCTACATCTTCCAGAAATTTTACTGCCATAATCAATTCCTTCTGCCGTCGATTGTGCGGCGGTTTGTTTAATGGAGGTGGATGTACTCGGCGTGTTCGCGGACGATGTCGTCCAGGATGGCTTCGGCGTCGTTGGCGGAACGCATGAACGGATGGGAAATCAGGGCGAGCAGCGCCTGATCATAGGAGCGTTCGGCACCCGCCTTGACCGTCATGGTCTCGTAATTTTTCACATGCTTGACGAGACCGTCGATTGCTTCGGGCATTCTGCCGACATGAAGGGTGCGCAGATTCTCTCCGCTGACCACAGCCGGAACCTCGACGACCGCCTTGTCGTCCAGACCGGTGATGCAACCTTCATTGGGTACGCAGACGATGTGCGTGGCTCCGTCATGGGTCTCCATGGAATTGATGAGGGCGACGGCCGCCTCAGAATACCACGCGCCGCCGCGCAGCTCCAGCCCGGCCGGCTTGGTGGTGAGATTGGGATCGCTGTAATCCTTGAGCAGCTGCTTGTCGACGTCGATGAGCAGCTCGCCGCGGGTTTTCTCAGCGGAGGAAATCTTTTGGTAAAGCTCGTTCTGGTGGAAATAGTATTGCAGATAGCCCACCGGGAGCACGCGCATGGCAAGCGCCTGGCGCTTGTGGAAGGGATAACCGAGCATTTCTCCGCAATCGGGATGGCTGAGGATCTTCTCGAACATCTCGTCGGTGACGTCTTTGCCGTTTAAGTAAATGCCCTTGATGAAACCGAGGTGATTCAGGCCGAAATAATCGAAGAAGACGTCGTCGTTCTCCCAGCCGAAGGTCTTGATGGTGCGTTTGAAGGTGGTGATGGGGCCGTTGCACAGGCCCACGACGGGAACATCGGTATAACGGCTGACCGCCTCGGTGATAATGCCGGAGGGGTTGGTAAAGTTGATCAGCTTGGCGTTGGGCGCGTACTTTTTCATCATGTCCGCGACTTCCAAAATGACCGGGATGGTGCGCAGCGCCTTGGCAAATCCCCCGGGGCCGGTTGTCTCCTGGCCGATGTAGCCGTGTCGCAGCCCGATCCGCTCGTCCTTGGCTCTGGCCGGCAAGAGACCCACACGGAATTGAGTGACCACGTAATCGGCGCCCTCAATGGCGGTTTTCATATCGTCGGTCAGAGTGACCTTAGGCGGTTCATCGTAGTGCCGGCACATTCTCTGAATGAGGCCGCCCACGATTTCCAGGCGCTCCATGTGGATGTCCATGAGGGCAAATTCCTTGACCTTCATTTTGTCCTGGCGATTGAAAAATCCGTCGACAAGCTCGGGACTGTATGTACTGCCCGCGCCAATCACGCAAATTTTCAACTCTTTCATACACGCACATCTCCTATTCTATAGTTGAAAGCAAAGCTTCCACTGCTTCTTTAGCGGGGTAATTTTTTACATTGTGATATTCCCCGATGCTCAACGCCGTATACACCGAAGCATAGTCGGCGCAGCGCCTGTCGTCCCAGCCGGAAAGCGCGCCGTAGCAATAGCTTGCGCCGAAGATGTCGCCCGATCCGACGGCGTCGTACACCTTAGCCGGGCAGGCCTCCCGGCTGAAGGTTCCTTCCCCGTTTGACACGATGCTGCCGTGCCGGCCGCGCTTGAAAACGGCCGTACCGCCAAACTGCATTTCCCGCAGCCGCCGCACGCATTCGGGTACGTCATCGGTACCGAAGAGGCCGATTGCCTCCTTGCGCGCAGCAAAAAAAATATCGATGTACGGGAGAACGCCGTCCAGTCGGCTGAAGGATACAAGATCGATGCCCGCAATGGGCAGAAGCTGAACGTCGAGTGCGATTTTAACGCCGCGGCTTTTTACCTCTTTCAGGAAATCCCTTGTCTGGGGCGTCCAAAGTTCGGGATAGATGGTATAGCCTGCAATATAGAGCAACTGTGCGTCTTCCAGCTCGTCCAAGTCGGGGAGTTCCAGCGGAAGCATGGGAGAGCAGCCTTGGAAATCCTTTTCTGCGCCGTCGCAGAGGACGATGCTTTTCGTTGTGTCCGTATCCGGGAGGGTGCGGACCAGGGAGCAGTCCACAGAGAATTCCCGAAGGGTGCGCAGGAGGCGTTCGCCGGATGCGTCGTCACCGACGACGGAACAAAGCCGGACCTGCGCGCCCATCCGGGAGAGCGCTTGGCTTACATACGCGGCCGAACCGCCGGCCGTAACAGTGATATCCTTGGCCCAGATTTTCTGTCCGAGCACTTCCACCGAACGGGGGCAATGCAACAGGATATCCTCACACAATTCTCCGAGCACTACGATCTTCATGGTCCCGTCTCTCCTATTCGGAAGACGAAGTCCTTACAGCTTCTCTTCCGCCAAAATCTTATCCGTCAGATTGATGTATTGCTTCGAGCGTTCAAATCGTTTGAAAGCCACCGCCACTACGAGAGCATCCATGATTGCCATCTGTGCAATGCGGGAAGCCATGGCCACGCTGCGGAACATGGTTTCTTTGGAGCAGGAGATCAGGCAAATGTCCGAAACACGGGTGATAGGCGTCTTGACAAAGCCGGTGACGCAGATGGTGGTGGCGCCGTTGCGCTTGGCTTCCTCCAGCATCTTAATGGTGTTCTTACTGCTGCCGGAGTGAGAAATTCCGATGGCTACATCCCCTGTCCGCAGCATGGAAGCGTGGATAAGGGAATCGTAATTGTCAAATCCGATGCGCGAATCAATGCCTGAGCGCAGCAGACGGTAGTGGGCATCCTGGGCAATCGGCCGTGCGTTGCCGCAGGAGAAAAATTCCACCTTATTGGAGAAGGCGATGTAATTCACTGCGGCGGCAAAATCCTGCCTGTTGAGCTTTTGGAGGGTCTCCTGTAATGCCTGCTGTTCGCTGGCAAAGACCTTTTCCAGAATGGTCGCTTCATTGTCCTGCGGGCTTACATCCTCCAAAATCATCTGACTGCCCGGAAGGATTTCCGAGGCGAGACTGATTTTAAAATCATTGAAACCGGAATATTCAAGGTACTGGCAAAATCGTACGATGCTCGCCTCGCTTACGCCGCAGGATTCCGCCAGCTGGACCACCGTCATGTGAATCGGCTTATCCGGATTTTCCAAAATAAAATCGGCGATTTTCCTAGAGGCGCCCGTCAGGGAAGGATACATTACTTCGATTCTCTCTTTACATCCGGTATTGTTTTTCATTTGAGTAATTTGCCGCTTCATTCGTATTCTCTCCTATTCTCTTTGAGTTTTTCCTGTAATTTAAGAATAGCAGATTTGTTTTTCTCTCGCAATTTCTTTCTCTCATAAATGAAAAAAATTT
>CABSLJ010000030.1 GCA_902478455.1 uncultured Oscillospiraceae bacterium
GCTCCAACAACTTTCCGATGCGCCCTCTTCACTGGCTCTCTCCTCGTGAGGCTCTGAATGCTTTCTCTGTCCAATATCTTTGACAATCCTACAAAACAAATCTGCGGGACGGCGGCAGGGCCCGCCGCGCGTTGTCCCTCGGTCAACGGCGCGGCGCTTACCGTTTCGTCCTTCTGTCGGCGGCGACTTTTTCCCCTGCGGCGAGGACCGTGCCGCTACGGATGGATAAACCACGCCTTCATTGTCTGCAGGACTTGAATCAGTTCATTTTCCCGGATCACATAAGGAACCATGGCGTACATATACCGCAGGAATGGGCGACTGAACACGCCCCGTTCATAGGCAAACTGCTGGAATCCTTTGATTGTATCCGGATCATAAACCTCAATACACACACAAGCGCCCAGAATGCGCACTTCTTTGATGCGCGGATCGGAGAAACCGGCCATCTCGCGCCGGGTGATCTCTTCTATCCTGCGGATTTTGGACATATAATCCTGCTGTTCAAACAGTTCGATGGATTTCAGCGCCACACTGCAGGCCAAGGCGTTTCCCATGAAGGTGGGGCCGTGCATCAACGCATGAGAGGGATTTTCATCATAAAAGCCTTCAAACACTTTGCGGTTTGCCACTGTCACGGAATGGCCTATGTAGCCGCCGGTCAGCGCTTTGCCCAAAACAAGGATATCCGGCAAAACCCGGTCGGCTACAAAACGATTTCCCGTTCGCCCGAATCCGGTGGCGACCTCGTCAAAAATAAGCAATACGCCATATTGATCGCAGAGTTCTCTGGCCCGCTCCAGAAAAGAAACATCATACATCCGCATTCCGCCGGCCCCCTGAAGCAACGGCTCCACGAGAACGCAGTTGAGCCGGTCGTGATACGCTGCAAAGGCTTTTTCCAACGCCTCGATTTTAGTGGGAATATGGACGACATTCCGGCTTTGCCCGTAGGCTTTCAAGACAAAATGGTAGTCCTCATCATCCCCCACCTCCATTGCCTTGAAGGTATCGCCGTGATAAGCATGCTCCAGCGCCAAAACCAGCGTCCTCTGTGTTTCTTCCCGGTTCACAAAATACTGGAGGGCCATTTTGAGCGCAACCTCTACCGCGACGCTGCCGGAATCGGAAAAGAAGCAGTAATCCAGATCTCCCGGCAGCCAGTTTTGCAGCTTATCAGACAGTTTCTGCACCGGTTCATGGGTCAGCCCGCCCAGCATGACATGGGAGAACCGATTCAGCTGTGAGGCAATCGCCCCGTTGAGTTCCGGGTGCTTATATCCATGGATCACACTCCACCAGGAGGATACAGAGTCGATCAGTTTTTGATCTTCTGTATAGAGATAGACCCCTTCTGCATCTATGATTTTATAAGGGGCTTTCATGGTTTTCATCTGCTCGTATGGATACCAAATCATATCGTCTCTCCATTCTATTCGTACAGCGCTTCCAAAACCTCGGGGGAGATATCCAACTCCGTATCTCCATCTTTCACAAAAGCGAGCACTTTCAAACCTGTCGCATACTCGCACATCAATTTATTGTCCTCATGCATCCGGTTGCCCGGTTCATAGCGGTTGAAAATGATGCCTTTCAGGAGGATATGACGAGTTTTCATATATTCCGCTGTCAGCGCGACTGCATTGATGGCGCCCAGTCCGGCGTCCGCGATCATCAAGCAGCTCATATTCCGACTTGCAATAAAGTCTTCCAGCCAAATTTTCTGCTCGTCAAAGCGAAGGGGGCAAAGAATTCCGCCGGAGCCTTCCGCCGTTACATAATCGTATTGACCGGCAAGAGCGTCAAAGCCTTGCAGAACACGTTCCATATCCACTGCTCTCCCCTCCAGCTTGGCTGCCAGATGGGGCGAAACAGCCGCTTCATAAATGTACGGACACATCTCCTCCAAAGGCTGTTGGATGCCCGAAACCGTTTTCACATACAGAGCATCCCCCGGGATCAAGCTGCCGTCAGGGCGGCGGTCATTGCCGCTCATAGCCGCTTTATAATAAGCGGTATTCTTCCCGTTTTTACACAGCTTCTTGAGAATCAAGCCTGTCACATAGGTTTTTCCCACATCCGTACCGGTTCCGGTGATAAACAGGTTCTTACTCATAAAATCCCCACCTCGTATTGCAGTTCCTTCAAAAGCGCCATATCCGTTTGAGAGGTGATGCCTGCCGTCGTCAGCATGTCTCCGGAAATTGCGGCGTTTGCCCCGGAAACAAAGCAGCTTTTGCCTTGGTCAGGCAGCAGACCCCTGCCGCCCGCGAGACGAATCGCCGCATCGGGCAGAATAAACCGATAGACCGCCACAATCCGGCGCATATCGTCCTGGGTCAATTTCGGATTGTTTTCCAGGGGCGTGCCGGGGATTGGATTGAGCATATTCACCGGGACGCTTTTGATCCCCAGTTCCCGCAGACAGAGCGCCATGTCGATTCTGTCCTCCGCCGTTTCCCCCAGGCCCATGATGCCGCCGCTGCATACGGAAAGTCCCTCCGCCTGCGCCGTGCGGATTGCTTCTATCTTTTCTTCAAATGTGTGGGTCGTACAAATACTGGGGAAGTTTCTGCGGGAGGTTTCCAGGTTATTGTGTACTCTCGTCACACCGACCGCTTTGAGCTTCCGATAATTCTGTGCATCCAGCAGACCAACAGAAACACAGACGGAAATCCCGACTTTTTCTCTGATCTCCCGGACAGCTTGGCATATTTGCTCCACCTCCGTCCCCGACAGACGTTTGCCGGAGGTGACAATGGAATACCGCAGAATTCCCTGCTCGCGGTTGGTTTTCGCCCGAGCTACGATTTCCTCCACGGGAAGCAGAGAATACTCCGCCGCACAGGTGTGATGATACGCCGACTGCGCGCAGAATTTGCAGTTTTCAGAGCAGCGGCCGCTTTTCGCATTGATAATCGTGCAAATATCAAATCGATTGGAGCAAAAATGCCGACGGATGTTGTCTGCGCTTTCACAAAGCGCAGGAAGCGGCTGCTCATACAAAAACATCGCTTCTTCCCTGCTCGTCTGCTGTCCATGTAAAACGCGGTTCGTTAATGTTTTCAGATTCATTTCCAGTCCCTCACATTTTGTTGCTTCTCATCAGAGGAATCAGCCGCTTTCCAAGAAATGCGCCGAGAATACACAGCGCAATATCTCCCGGCACAGCCAAAATAAAACAGTATAAGAAGAGCGGCCACAGGCCGATTGGAGTGCCGAGATAGAAGTTGCTGATCAGGTAGTAATAGATCATTCCGAACAAATAGACCATTCCCAACCCGATGAAATTGGCGGCAAACAGACGTTTATAGCTCGGATTTGAAACTTTATTGGCGATGATACCTGTAAAATAGGAAGCAACAGCAAAACCGATAATGTATCCAAAACTCGGCTTAAAAACATATGTCAAACCGCCTCCCTCCGCAAATACAGGCAACCCCAGCAGCCCCATTGCGATGTATATACCAACCGAAACGGCGCCGAGTTTTCCGCCCAGCACAAGCCCCGCCATCATAGTAAACAGAAGCTGTAAGGTAAAAGGAACAACCGGTATCGGAATTTTGATAAATGCTCCCGCAATAATGAGCGCTACAAACAGGGAACACAACGCTAAATTTTTGGTTCTATCCGTTTCCATCTTATCATTCTCTCCTGTTTGGAAAATAAATCCTGAGCATAAAACATACATGCTAAATATAATATACGCGCCTCGAATTGTCAACTGATTTTAATTTATTGGTTGACAATTCATCTAGAAATCCCAAACGACAAAACAGGGACGGCATGACCTTTTGACGTCATACCGTCCCTGAAAACAATATTTCTCCATAAAAACTTTTTACGTTCTGCGGCGGTCGTTTGTTTGCGGTCTCAGCCCTTTCTCTGGAAGACCGATTTGGGCGCGCCGCAAATGGGGCAGACCCAATCGTCGGGCAGTTCGTCGAAGGGTTCGTCGGGGTCGTTGTGGATGTAGCCGCAGATAGTGCAGACGTAGCTGTCCACCAGATCTTCGGTCGGCTTATTCTGCTGATAGGTCGGCGCGTTTTTGGGCGCCTGGCCTTTGATCACTCTGTGGTAATAGCTGTAGGTCATCGGCGTGCGGGCGTATTCCTCGCTGCCGGCGACGATCTGCGCCAGGAAGACGGTGTGAGTCTCGGTTTCCACGCTGCCCGTCACCTTGCAGAGGAACCAGCAGCAGATATTTTCCTTGAGCACGGGCGCACCCTCGCGCAGCACCTTGTAGCGCACGTTTTTGAGCTTGTCGGTATCCCGTCCGGAATTGAAGCCGAGCGCACCGATCACCGTGCCGGAGGTGTCCTCAGACAGGACCGAAACGGTAAAAACGCCCTTCTTTTTGATGCATTCATTGGTGTAATTGTCATGATGGACGCTGACGGCCACCACGGCCGGCGAAGCCGTCACCTGGAAGACAGTATTGACGATGCAGGCGGTCGGCCGGGTCTCGCCCTCCACGCCGATGGCGTACATGCCGTAGGACAGGGTGCGCAGGATATCTATATTCATCTCAAAACCACCTTTTCACAAACTACTATTTCCACTACATCATAGCACAAACGGCACACCGTATACAATATCTATATGAAGGTTTTTTCAGATTATCCATACTTGTCCGGAATTTGGAAAATCGCCGCTTTTCTCTCCCGGCCGTCCTTGCGATTTTCGCCGATTGTTTTCCGATTCTTCATAACGTATTCGCAAATTCTCCGTCAAACGGTCTATAATAAAAATTGCAGAAAACAGCAGGATACCGTCTGGTTTTGAAAATGATGAGGTGTTTACCATGCGTAAGATTTTAAATGCCGTCACCGGCGCAACCGGACACATCGGAACGGCGCTGACACAGATGCTTCTGGAGCGCGGCGAACGGGTGCGCGCTTTTGTGCTGCCGGGGGATGATCTGACGCCCCTCAAGGGGCTGGATGTGGAACTCGCCTACGGCAATGTGACCGATCTCCCCTCCCTTCTCCGGGCGTTTGACGGGGCCGACCGGGTGTATCATCTGGCCGGAATGATTTCCATCTGGTCGGGGAAAAGCAAAAAGGTGTGGGAGGTCAACGTCGGGGGGACGCAGAATGTGGTGGAGGCCTGCCGGAAGGCGCACGTGGGCAGGCTCATCTACACCAGCTCGGTGCACGCCATCGCCGATCCGCCAAAGGGCGGCAGGATGACTGAAAGCGACGTCTTTGACCCCGCCAGGGTGCGCGGCATTTACGCCAAATCCAAGGCTGCCGCCACCGCCTGCGTGCTCAACGCCGCCGGCGAGGGGCTCGACGCGGTCGTGGTCCATCCGTCGGGCGTCATCGGTCCGTATGAGAACAAGCTGTCCAATCTGGGACAGCTGATTGTCAACTTCTCCAAGCGCAAGCTGCCGGCCTACGTCAACGGCGGATACAATTTCGTCGACGTGCGCGACGTCGCCGCCGGCTGCATCGCGGCCGCCGAGCATGGAACCAAGGGAGAATGCTACATCCTTTCGGGAGAAAGCATGTCGGTCAAGGAGCTGATGGAGTGCCTCAACGAGACCACGGGCGTACCTGCCCCCAAGTGGAAGATGCCCCGTTTTCTGGCCATGCTGGCAGCCCCCTTCGCCGAGCTGGGGTACCGCATCCGCAAGACCCAGCCGTTATTTACCAGCTACTCCATCGCCACGCTCGCCACCAATCCCGAAATCAGCCATGAAAAAGCCACGCGGGAGCTGGGCTACCAGCCGCGGCGGGTCACGCAGTCGATTCGGGACGCCTTTGAGTGGTTCAAGCAGACCGGCAGGCTCTGATCGGCCCCCGCGTTTCCCCGCATCCGCAGGAAAAAGAAAAAATACTTCCCTAAGGGGCCGTACTGTGAGAACAGCGCGGCCCCTTTTTTGCGCCCTCCGTCCTTGCGTGTGCATCCTCCTGAGGCGTCCGAGGCGGAAAGAATTCCCGCGCGCAAATTTTTTTTGCATTCGACCGGATATTTGCTCTTTAGAGGACAAATATCCGGTCCTTTTTGCGGGTTATTGTCAGAGGGTTTTCCAAGAAAGCCCCCTGACAGGAAAGATTTCCCACGCGCAACGGCCCCGGCCGGGGCCCGCCCAGAACGTGCGGCAAGGCGCTAAAAGCTGCATGGAAGAATCGTCACACAGACGTTAAATGGAGGTACCTATGGCGGAAAAGCTGTTTACCCAGGAAGAAATCAACCGGATTGTCGCCGGACGGCTGGGACGGGAGCGCGACCGGCTGGCGCGCGAGTACGAAAACAGCCTGAAACGCTGTATGGCCGCAATTCACCTAATGCTGCACCAGGAAATGTGCTCGATGAAACGGGACCTGACGGCGGAAGCCGCCGAGCTGCCGGGAGACAACGGCGCTTTTGCAGCGCAGCGGCCGGAGGGAAGCCGTTTCCAGAGGCCGGCGGGAACCAAAAAGCAGCAGGGGGAGGTGAAGGTCGATGACTGAATCCGTGCGGGTCGCCTGTCTGCTGGACAGGTACTGGGACCCCGCCGAAAAAGCCTATGCGGGCGTTGAGAAGGTCGGAACACTGCTGGAGATCGCCACGCAGAGCGCCGAGGAAGACGCCGGCAGGCTGATCCCTGTGGGAATTGTCCTGATGGACGACAACACATTCCAAAGCGTTCCCATGGAATTTTTGAAAAAAGCAACCGCTTAAAAAAGAGAAATAAAAAGGAGTAAAAGAAAATGACCAGACTTTCTGCAAACAACACCAAGATGTATTACAAAAACACCGGGGCCGAGCCCGAGTTCGTCGAACTCGAGTATCTGATGGAAGTGCCGGAATTCGGCGGCGCGCCGGAGAAGATCGACGTCACCGTGCTTTCCGACAAGGTCAAAAAGTACGTGCCTGGCATCATCGATCTGGGCGATCTCGTCTTCAAGTTCCTGTATGACAACAGCTCCGAGACGGCCAACTTCCGCGTCCTCAAGGGCATGGAGGAGGATGGCGCCGCCGTCACCTTCAAGATCGAATATCCCGACGGCACCGCCCACCAGTTCGACGCCGTTCCGTCCGTGAAGATGGACGCCGGCGCCATCAACGGCGCGCTCACCTTCAGCGCCACCATGGTCCTGCAGAGCGACATCACCGTTACCAACCCCACTGCCTGATCCGGATCGGGCAATTTACGAAACGGGGGCCGGCTGCTCGGCCGGTCCCCTCATTTTTAACTTGAAAGGAAGTCCATATCTATGAACAAGTTCTATACGCTGACCGTCGGGGAGAAAAGCTACAACATGCGCCTTACCGCAAGCGCCATCATGTCCATCGAAAAGAAGCTGGGCAAGCCCCTCTTCTCCGCGCTGGAGCACATTCAGGACAACATGATCGAGACCATCACCACCATTATTTGGGGCGCCATGCAGCCGCTCAACGCCGGCTTTACTCTGGAAAAGGCCAACGAGCTGTTCGACCAGTACATCGACGACGGACATTCCATCGAAGAGCTGATGCTGGAGATCAACGCTCTGTTCGAGACCTCCGGTTTTTTCAAAAAGGGTCAGGCGTAAAAGCGCCTGACCTGCAAAAAGATTGGGTATACAATTTAATCCGCTCCGGCCTGTGGGCCGGTCTGCCCTTCCAAAGCATTGATCGGCTCACGCCCGATGAAATCTCCCTTGCGGCCGAGGTAGAGACCGAAAAGCAGAAGGACTTCTACCGCATGCTCGCCTGGCTGCTCTACAACGGCGCGGCCCTCTGCGGCGTGGCCGTCAACGACCCGCGCAAATTCCCGCAGCTGGAGGAGGCCTTCCCCACCCTCTTTGAGAAAAAGGAGCAGCAGGACTGGTGGGTCATGAAGCAGCGGGTGGAGGATTGGGCAAAGGGACGAAAACAGTAAAAGAATAAAACAATCAAAATATTCGATTCTCTGAGCAGCAGCCCTGCTGCCGTTAACGCCAGTTATCCATACAAAAAGCGGCAGGGCTGGTCTGACCATTACAGTAAAATGGAGCATTTCACAAATTAAGAAGCTTTGATGGCGGGAAGTATCTGTACGAAATATCGGGCCATATAAAACACTTTTAAATCTTTCACTTTTTGCTGGTTCTTTCGCTTTTTGCTTGTTCCTCCGCTTTTTTCCTTAATTCTTTCGCTTTTTGCTTTTTCTTTCGCTTTAATACTTGTTTTCTTATTTTTTCCTTGTTCTTTCGCTTTTTTTGCCTATTCGAAATTTGTCTATCTTTATAACACCAAAACCCTATGACAATTACAATTAAATACGGTCCAAACCTGATACAAATAAAGATTATATTCTTCTTGATGGTGCGATCACTCCACACTACTTTTGTTCCGCCGTGTTTCGCATCCTTTTCAAAACTTATAAACTTTCTGCCTCGATATTGATCCTCAATGTATTTTTGTTCGATATTTTCTAACTCTTTGTAAGTAAGAACACCAGTGTCGCCCTCTTTTAGCTCGTCGTAAACGGGACTGTACGGGGCTGTTTCCGATGATCCATAAATCCAATAAGTATCTACTTCAAACTCTTTTACCGAACCGTCAGAGAATTTAAAAAAAATGAGGTATCTATAGAAAGTCCTGCTTTGAGCATGTCTCCTAACTGAGCTATAGATACTTTCGATTCTTTTTTCTGTAATTTCCGCTTTCACAGCTTGTTCGGGTCTTTTGTTGAGTCCTATTGGAGCGATTTTTATAATTTCAGAAATAAAAAAAATCCAAATAAGCATTCCGAGCGCACAAAAGATAATAAAAAATATTTTTGGTCCTTTTGCAATTTTTTTCGATTTAGGCATAACTGACCCTCACACTATATTGGCACATAAAATTATGAAAGGAGAGACCGTGTTGGAGGAAGAGAAAAAAAAGGACGGCTCACCAAGCACAGAAAAAATCATCTCGGCCACGGAAGACATTTTTGATGGAATCAAAGAAATACCTATGTTTAAAATGTGGGGCAAAAGCGGCAAACACATAATAGAAGAAGCAGCGAAAATGCGGACCAGCAAAAGAGCGCAGGCAATATTCGCGAATCCAAAACTCCGAGAAAACGCGATGGCCGTCGCCAAAAGGGCTGAAATCGCAAATCAAGGGTTTGCGGTTGTTGGAGTGATAACATCGGCCGCAAAAATACTTGACTCTGCCAATGAGATACAAAAAGTTTGGAACGATGATACAAAAACCCTGGATGAAAAAATATTAACAACATTGGCTAGTTCTTCCTTTGTTGGAGAGGGAACCTTCCATATTATCCAGAGTGCGCAAACACTTTTTACAAATCTGCCTAAAGAACTTGGAAACGGATACCAAACATTGGGCAAAACCGCCTCCGTGTTTAAGATTGCCGGCGGTACGTTTACAAGCATACTAGGAATCGAAACCTTAAGTAAAGAAAATCTTGAGAAGGGAGAGCGAGCGAAAGCTACCTGTGACTGGATATCCGGCGTATTAGATGTCAGCGGTGGGATTTTGGAATTCACTCCCCTAGCTGCCCTCGCCATTCCTTTAGGCGCATTGTCTTCAACCATATCCATAGCAGGAGGTTACTTTGAAGAGGGAAATTGGCTCATGGGCGGCATAACCACCGGAATCGGTGTTGTCGTTAGCGCCACACTGTTTACTGTGATCGTAACGTTCAATTCAACAATAGCGACAGCATTGGGGCTGACCTCCGCATCTATTGCTTCCACTCTGATGCTTAGCGTTGTGGGTATAGCAGCCGGGCTGACAGTTCTGGCAGGAGTTGGTTATCTTATCGCTGAAATGGCCAGTTCAGTGCCTGAATTAGAACAAGGCGGATTCCCCATCACCGGACAACGCTTCATCGCCAGAGAGGCTGGACCGGAGCTTGTCGGCACCTTGAAAGGCCGTAATGCCGTCGTCAACAACAATCAAATCGTTGAATCGGTATCCCGTGGCGTTTATACTGCATTTCTGTCGTCATTCTACCGTCATGAAGACTTGGTCAATGTCGAAGTGTTTTTGGACGGCAGGCAACTTGTTACGGCGTAAGGTACTCAGTAATTTTACAAAAATATGCAAAGGAGAAAAAGTATGGAACCATTAGCATTTGATTTGGACAAGTCAATAGCGGATTTGGAAGCGTTCAAGCAACAGGCCGCCGCCGCATTTACAGAATTAGTTGAAATGACGGCAATATCGGCAGGACAAATGAATGAAAGCTTATTGTTGTTTTCGCAAGAGACAGCTCTTACGTTTAGCGAGGCATTTTGGGGAATAGAAACTTCTTTTGGAGCAACGGCGTTAATCATGGGAGAGCAAGCCGCAGCGTTTTGGTTAGGGCTGGGCGAGGGGTTTGCTCAAGCATGGATTGGGATTAATGAGGGTACGATTGCGTTTTTTGATCAGACAAACGCGGGTTTTACCGCGCTTTGGTTGGGTTTGGATACGGGCTTTACGAATCTGTGGGCTGCAGTAGGCCAAGGCACGGCTGAATTCAGCACCCAGATGAATGCGGAGTTTTATACGCTTTGGCTGAGTTTAGACACAGGTTTTCATGAGCTATGGTCCAGCGTAAACGATGATACCGCCACTTTTATCACCGCGTCGAATGAAACTTTCGCAAGTTTCTGGCAGGGCTTAAACACAGGATTTAACAATCAGTGGTCGGGGGTAAATGTGGGTACTGCCTCTTTGAACAGCTCAGTCTATGAGAGCACCGGCGCATTATGGACTGCGATAAACGAAGGCTATGCTGGCCAATGGAGCAGCATCGGTTCGGGATTTAATAGGTTGCGCAGCGACATAGAAAAGGGTAACGCCAGTTTGTGGAATATCACAGACATAGAGTACTCTTCCTTATTAGGCAACATAAACAGTGATTTTTCCGGCATGTGGAATACCGTCGACAAGAAAAGCACCGAGCTGTGGACAGAAACAGACAAAGGCGCCAAGTCCGTGATAAAAGGGATGTCAGCGGACTTTAAAGAATTCTGGACTACCATACCGGAAGGCATGAAAGGTATGGCATTGGATGTTTGTGATGTTCTAAACAAGCTGCTAAGCTGGTTGGTAAGCCCGATCAACGCTGTAATCAGAGGCTTTAACCAAATTCCCTTCGTCAACCTTCCTGAACTGCATCCAACCATATCAACGCCCACTTTTGCTCAAGGCGGCTTTCCCGCCCAAGGTCAAATGTTCATCGCCCGGGAAGCGGGGCCGGAGCTGGTGGGCACCATCGGAGGGAGCACCGCCGTTGTGAACAACGACCAGATCATCGAATCTGTATCGGCCGGCGTCTACCGCGCGGTTTCCTCCGCATTGGGTGCGAAAGGCTCCGGTTCGGTGGTCCAGGTCTTCATCGGCAACGAGCAGCTGGACAGCTACATCCTCCGCAGCCAGCGCAGGCGCGCCCTGCAGACCAACGGCGCAGTTATATGATACTATGAAATTCCATATTCATCAACCTTTTTATCGCTTTTGAACTACTTTTATTTTTTTGAACGGAGGGTTACCATATGGCCTTGATCACCATCGATTCCATTGAAATGCCAACGCCCAACCAGTACAGCATCCCCATGCAGGACCTCGATTCTTCCGACTCCTCCCGCTCGGAGAGCGGCGTGCTCATCCGCAACCGCGTCCGCCAGGGAATCTGCCAGCTCGACCTCGCTTGGCGGGTCGGCGGGGCGGACGCCGCCAAGCTGCTCGGCGCCATCGTCCCGGACAAGGTAGAGGTCCGGTATTTCGATCCGCGCACCAATTCCTACAATGAGGCGGAGATGTATGTGGAGGACCGCTCCTGCGCCCTGGTCAGCTTCCGGGACGACGAAGACGCCGAAGCCAACCTCTGGGATGTCTCCTTCAGCCTTGTGCAGTATTAAGGAGGGGGCAAAATGGCTATACAAACCAGCGCGGCCTATCGGTCGGCAGTGGCGCAGAACGCCCGCACCTGGCGGCTGAAGATCGATATGTATCTCGATGCCGGCCAGGAGCTGCACCTGACCGAGGAGGACGTCACCCTGGGCAGCTTCTCCTTTGAAGAGGCGTCCACCTGCTCCGACCTCATCGACGTCGGCTCCACCTACGCAAACAGCCTCAATTTTTCTCTTCAAAACCCGGACGGCCGCTTCAACGGCCTCAGCTTTGCCTACGCGCGCCTGACCGCCTCCGTAGGCCTCCTGACCGGCATTTCGGCGGAGGGCGATTACGAATGGGAGGACATCCCGCTCGGCGAGTTCTTCGTCCAGGAAGACGGCAAGCGGCTTTCCTCCATCCCGCTGAAATGCCTTGACCGCATGTCCAAGCTCGGCGGTCTGTTCAGCGATCTTCCGCTGCTGGCTGGAGATACCCCCGCCGGCATGATGGCAAAAATCGCCGCGGAACAGCTCTTCTACATACAGGACGGCACGCAGACGCTCATCAATACGCTCACCGAACCGATTGTGCCTTCCGTCCTGCCGGAAAAGATGACCTGCCGCGACTTCATCGGCTACTGCGCCGCCGTTCTAGGCCGCAACGCCCGTTTCGGCCGCGACGGCAAGCTGGAATTTTACCGCAACATCCCCGCGACCGACGAGACCGAAGCCCCCATTCTCACCACGCCCGACACCCGCCTGAGCGACATGGAATACTCCGACCGCCGCATCCAGATCACCGGTGTGAGCATCAAGGACGCCTATGAAGAGGAAGCGGTCAAGGGGGAAGACGATTACATGGTTTCCATGGACGCCAATCCCCTGCTGACCACCCCCGAGCTGACCGCCTCCGCCCTCAACGCCGCCTTCGATGCTCTCTGCCTCCCCTATTCCGGCTTCCAGACCGGCTTCATCGGCGATCCCTCCATTCAGGCGGGCGATCCCATCCGGCATACCGGGCTCCCCGGATTCACCGAGGGGACGGGCATCAATTCGGTCGTCACCGGGCATATCTTTAAATTCCGCGGCAACTGCACCCTGGAGGCGACCGGGACGCCCGCTGAAAGCGGCCGTCAGCTGACAAGCAGCAACAAGAAAATTCTCGAGGCCCGGCAGAAGGCCAAGGAGGACCTCAATCTGGCCATGGACAGCATGGCCAAGGCCGTCGTCGCCCAGACCGAGCTGCTGACCAACGCCCTGGGCTTCTATGTGGATTACGAGATCGATGAATCCTCCGGAGCGATCACCCGCTTCTGGATTATGGACAAGCCGACCAAGGAGGAGGCCTCCATCATCTGGAACATTACCGAGCAGGGCTGGCAGGCCTCCACCGACGGCGGCGAAACCTGGACCTCCGGCTGGGACGCCGGCGGCAACATCATCGCCCGCTCGGTCACGGCCGAATGGGTCAAGACCCAAGCGCTGAGCGCCCTGGACGGCCTGCTTTCGGTCGACCTGACCAACGGTCAGCTGGGCACCCGGACCGAAACCGGCATCACCAGCATCTACGGCCATGAGATGAACATGAGCAGTTACGACGGGGCCGGGAATGTTCTTTCCAACCTTAAAATCAGCGCCGACACCCTGCCCGGCGACAACGCCGCCGATATGAAAATATCCTTTGGCGACAAAGACGGAAATCCGGTTTCCTTCCTTTCCCAGCGGGTCTCCTATGATCCGGAAACCGGCGCCGCGGCGGCGGAGCCCCTCACCGCCTCCGATCTTCTCGTGCAGTCCCGCCTGGAGGTCGCTGACGCTGTGGTCTACGACAATATCATCATGCAGCGCAAGTCGGCGGAGGCCGGGAACACCGGCGTCGACTTCGTCATTACAAAGGAGGATTGACGCTATGGGTACTCTCTTCTCTTCCAAACGCTGGGGCGAGAATATGGATCCCGCTCTCTATCTGAGCTGCGAATATCAAATTGGCACACGCACCGACACTTCCGTCCAGGTGCGCTTGAAGCTGACCGTTTCCGCCTGTCCCAGCGGCTACTACTTTGGGTTCAACATCCGCGCCCGCGCCGCGCTGGCCGGGTCCTATATGTCCGACTGGGTAACCATCAAGGGCAACACGCCGAGCACCTGGTCGACGCCTTATACCACCTATTTTCCCTCCGCCTCCGGGTGGTACACGGTCAAACAGGGCGTGGACAACACCTCCATGACCGGCGCCATCTATATGGATTCCAACGCCGGGCAGCGCACCTACAATTACAGCGGCACGGTCACCTTCCCCAAGGGGAATACCCCGGCCTACTGGCCCTCCAGCGCGGGCGCGCGGTTTAACTATTCGGGGATTGTTCCGGAAAACGTTGATTCGGTCACCTGCTCCTGGGACGCCGCAAAGGACGACCAAAACAATCCAATTCAATATAAAGTAGACCTTTATAAAAACGGGACATACCAAAGCACGTCACAAAAAGGTACAACAAGCCAATCCTTCACGCTGGACACCAAGAATTTGAACTCCGGCGATTCCATCTATTTCAAGGTTTACTGTAAGGATGATAAGACAACCTCCTATCCCAGCACCTGCAAGACCTCCAACACCATCACATGGAACACTCTGAAGATCGCATCCATCTCCAAGACCAGCGTCAGTTCCATCGGCTACACCACCTCTTCCTTCACCATCACCCGGACCAACGCCTCCAATAGCAACGGCGATACCGGCTTTACCTATACGCTCAGCAGCCCGCAGCTCACGGTGTACAACGGGAACATCACCTCCCGCGGGAATCCCTTTACCGTGCAGGTTTGGAGATCGGGAACATTCCCGACCGGACCTTATATCAAATTTGCCGATCTTCAGAATTATGTGAAAAACACCTCTTACAAGGGGAACATCGGCTTCCAGATCACCACGGCAAACGACTACGGCTCCTCTGATAAAAGCGGCAGCTTCTCTGTTGCGGTCGATCTGCAGCGCGCGCCCACCGCTTCCTCCATCACGCAGGTTAGCGGCAAAACCACCGTCAACGGCGAAGATTATTTCGTCATCAACCGGAAGCCGATTACCATCGTATGGGGAAAATCGACCGACGATAACGGCGCGGCCGTTTCCTATACGCTCCAGGAATCGATTGACGGCGGCAGTTTTTCCGATGTGGCGTCGGGACTTACGGCGACTTCCTACAACTATCCCGTGCGCTCCATCACCTCCTCCCAGACCGTCAAATTCCGAGTGATCTCCAAAACCTCCTACGGCACCACAACCACGGGGCCGGCATCGGGCGAACACGTCCTGCACTACTTTAATCCACCGGTGATCTCCGGGCTGAAGATCGACCGGAGCGCGGATAAATATACCCTGAAATGGAAGTACGAGCAGAGCAGCTCCATCGGCAATGTTCTGCGCCGGGCCGTCTTTACCCTGAAAGACAGCGATACCGGAGAGGACCTTTCCACCGTAACCGGTGGAAGCGCAACCGAGGGCAGCGCCTCCTACGATATGAGCCTGACGATTTCCGGCCTTGAGGAAACCACAACCTATCCCTTCTGTCTTGAGTGCAGCGACACGATCGCCTCCGTCTTCGGCCTGACGCCCGCCTCCGTTTTCGGCGTGATTCCGCGCTATTCGGCGCTTCTTTCCATTCGTGAAAAGGGCGTAGGCATTCATTCGGTCGCCGGTGATTTCGCGGATTTCTCCACCAAGGGAACGGTCTCGATGTACGGCGGCGAGCCCGACGAATCGGGCTCCGGTCTGGCGGATGGAAGCATCAATCTCGCTGTCGGAAAGGACAGCCCGCTGAACATTTACGTGGGATGCTATGTGGATTCTCAGGGGGTGCTGCGTTCTTCCTACAACACCGAGGCAAACGCCGCCAAATGCTTCCGGCAGGTACAGGCATACTTTAACGGCGCCGCACAGGTTCCCCTGCGGCACCGGTGGATTGAACCGGCGGGAGGAGCGGCGGTCGCCAAGGATGCGGAGATACCTGATCCAGTCTATTCTTCCTGGATGGACTATGTAGACGCCACGGGAATTTACACCCCCTCCGGAGCCCCCATCATCGACACTTCCAAAGCGGGGAATGCAGGCGGTGTAGGAATCGGCAAAGTCTGGAGCCAAGGCGCACTGGATGTGAATGGCGACATCTACCAAAATGGGAAGAAGCTGATCGATCTGATATACCCCATAAACAGCGTGTATATTTCATACAGCCACACATCTCCCTCCAGTTTATTTGGAGGCAGTTGGACAAGGATTACAAGCACATTTCTGTGGGCTGTCTCAGGAGATACTTCTACAATTGGGTACAAGGACGGCGAAAAGGAGCATACCTTGACCGCAAATGAGATGCCAGCACATTCGCATACAGAGTATATCGCATATAACGGAGGTGCTACTACTGTATATGCATATAATGGGCCGTCCAACCTGAGCGTATTTGATTATTCGAAGTCGGCTGGAGTTAGAACCTCGTCATCTGGTGGAGGCCAAGCTCATAACAATATGCCGCCCTACATCCAGGTGTCGGTATGGCGACGCACAGCGTAAAGGAGTGACAGCATGAGAATACTGGACAAAGACGGAAACGAGTTCACAGCCTATGACGCTTCCTCCGGATATGTGACCGAAGAAAATATTGTTGTCGCACATCATGAAGCCGTTGAAAAGGTTGAGGAACAGGGACATTGGGAAACCATCAGGGAATATCCCAACGGAGGAAAAGACGTTGAATGGATTGTCGACGTCCCCGGCACTGAAGCACAGAAGGCATACGACGAATCTGAAACTATTTTGAGGTATACCCCGTACACGGAAAGTCAACTGGCAACGGTCAGGATCGAGGTACTGAAGCAAAAACTTCTCGAAACGGATTACAACATCCTGAAAGTCGTGGAAGGCGCTCAAACCCTGGAAGCCTGCGCAGAGGTCGTCAAGCGTCGGGCGGCCTGGAGAAAAGAGATCAACCAACTCGAAAAATTAATTTAGGAGGCATCATTATGCAGACAAAAGGAATCGACGTAAGCACGTGGCAGGGGATCATTGACTGGCCCAGGGCAAAGGCGTCCGGCGTGGACTTCGCCATGCTGCGCGCGTCCTACGGCTGGATGAACAAAGACAAGCAGACCGACAGTCAGTTTTGCCGCAACATGAAAGAGGCAAAGGCGGCGGGCGTGGCCTGCGGGGCCTACCACTACAGCTATGCCACCACCGTGGAGGAGGCCAAAAAGGAAGCCGCCTTCTTCTTGGACATCGTCAAAGGCTATTCCTTCGAGTATCCGCTCGCCTTCGATATGGAGGACGGCTGCCAGAAGAATCTCGGACGGGAGCTGCTGACCAGTATTGCTTACGCCTTTTTGGAGGAGGTGGAGAAGGCCGGCTATTACGTCTGCCTCTACACCAACCTAGATTGGATTAAGAACCGGCTGGATATGGACAAACTTTCCCGCTTCGACCTCTGGCTCGCCCAGTGGAACACTTCGCCCACCTACGAGGGAAACTTCGGTCTCTGGCAGTACACCAGCAAGGGGAACGTGCCGGGCATCGACGGAAACGTGGACATGGACCTCTCCTACAAGGATTACCCAGCCATCATGAAGGAGAAGGGCCTCAACGGCTTCTCCGCGGAATCCGGCGCGCCGCAGGAGCCGAAGCCCGCCTTTGTCAGGGGCGACCGGGTGCGCGTGAAAAGCGGAGCCAAAACCTACGACGGCGGGGGGCTCGCCTCCTTCGTCTACAATACGGTTTACACGGTCATCGAGGCCAAAGGCGACCGCGTTGTGATCGGCCTGAACGGCGTGGTGACGGCTGCGGTGAAGGCGTCTGATCTGTATCTGGACGGCTCGGCCCCGACCAAAGTCCTCGAAGTAGGGGCGAAGGTCAGGGTTACCGGAAATGCGTACACCAACGGCGCGGCAATCCCCGGATGGGTCAAGGAGTCTACATACACGGTAAGCCAGATGGCGACCGGCAGGGTACTCCTTAAGGAAATCATTAGTTGGGTGCCCATTGATGGGGTTGAGGTGGTATAAATGGAGTGGCAAGTAGTAGGCGTGATCGTGGTCCTGGTTGGCTTGGCGGGGTCGATCATCGGCCCGGTAATCAAGCTCAATTCCTCCATCACCCGCCTGACGGTGACGATGGAGCGCTTGGTCCGGGACATGGACGCCTTCAAGGAATCGAGCCACGACGCACACAAGCGCCTGTGGGAGAAGAATGACGAGCAGGACAAATGCATACATGACCATGAGACCAGGATCACAACGCTGGGGAAAAGATAAAAAATCCCCTCCC
>CABSLJ010000031.1 GCA_902478455.1 uncultured Oscillospiraceae bacterium
GCGCTCGAAAAGCTCGGGGAACTTTTTGTGGGCAAGACGGGCATCTTCGACCACAGCATGAAGGGCAGCGACCAGACGGCACGCATCTTCCGCTGCTGGACCGAAGCCGACGACTTGCGGACCACCCGCGCCGGGGAGACCTACTGCCGCCTGATGGCGCGCGCCTACATGCCGCGCACGGCCAAAAACGCCGACTTTATCCTTGAGCTCGACTCGGGCATCAAGAAGGAGGTCAGCGTCGGCTGCGCCGTGGCCAGCGCCTCCTGCTCGGTCTGCGGGGCGGACGTGCGGCGTGCGGGCTGCAAACACCAGAAGGGGAAGCTCTACCGCGAAAAAGGAAAGGAGCAGCTGTGCCACGTCGTCCTTGACCAGCCCACCGATGCCTACGAATGGTCCTTTGTGGCCGTTCCGGCCCAAAGGGAGGCGGGGGTGACCAAGGCCTTCGCCGCCCTTTCGACGGGGGAGGAGGCCTCCGGCGCGCTGCTGCGCAAGGAGCTCTCCATGGGGACGCCGGTGCAGCTTTCGGGCGAGCAGGCGCTTGCGCTCGGCGCTTACCTGGAACGGCTGGAGGACGCGGCGGCCGACGGCGAGCGCTACCGGGAGGAGCTGCGGGCGGAAGTGGTGCGGCTGTGCGCCATCGCCGCGCCGGGCCTGCCCAGGAACGTCATGAAGGGGCTGTGCGGACGCATGAGCGCCGAAGAGCTCCAAGCCTTCCGCGCGGCCTTTTCGGCCAGGGCGGCGGAGCTGCTGCCGGTCAGGGCACAGCTTGCGCCCCCGGCAAAGGAGGGACGCGCGGAGGAAAACAGCCAATTTAAAATTTAGGAGGAGTACCACATGAACGTATCATTCAACGGATTCGGAGAAACCCTCGCCACCTTTGTGGCGGCCGACGGCGTCAAGGCGGGTCAGCCGGTCAAAATCAGCCCCAACGGAACCGTGGCGGCCTGCGCGAAGGGGGACGTCCTGTGCGGCGTGGCGGCCAACGTGCGCGGCGGCTTTGCCGGCGTACAGCTGGGCGGCTTCGTCTCGCTGCCATATACGGGCAACCTCGCTCTCGGTTACCAGGAGATTGTCATGAGCGACGCGTCCACCGTCACGGTTCCGGCCACCGGCAGCACGGGCAGGAAATGCCTGATCGTCGAGCTGGACAGCGCCGGCGGCATGGCCGGCATCATTTTATAAAAAGGAGAAGAAACTTATGGCTTTTTATGAAACCCTGAAGCTCGAAAAGGGCATGTACGGCGCGCACAAGTCCTTTTCACAGCTGCTTGAGGAGCTCGATCCCTCGGAAAATTACGAGGACACCCCCTTGAAGGGACTGGACGCCTACCAGCGCCAGCTCAAGCGGTTTGATATCCGCGTCAGCGGCCCCGGCTCCGATCTGGTGGAGAAATTCTTCCAGACGGCCGATTCCTCCGCCCTCTTCCCCGAATACGTCACCCGCGCGGTGCGCCAGGGCATGGAGCAGGCCGACCTTTTGCCCTCCATTGTGGCCACCACCACGCGGATTGAGGGCATGGACTACCGCACCATCAGTTCCGAGCCCGGCGAAGACGAAAAGGAGCTCAAGCCGGTCATGGAGGGCGCCAGTCTGCCGCAGACGGTGGTCAAAACCAAGGAAAACCTCGTCAGTCTTTACAAGCGCGGCCGGATGCTGGTTTCCTCCTATGAGGCCCTCCGCTTCCAGCGGCTCGACCTCTTTACCGTGACGCTCCGGCAGATCGGCGCGTATATCGCGCGCGCCCAGCTCAAGGACGCGGTGAAGGTGCTGGTCGCCGGAGACGGCAACAAAAATCCCATCGATGAGATCGAGGCCGCCGGGGATGCGCTTTCCTACGCCGATCTTGTCTCCCTGTGGGGCGAGCTTTCCCCCTATGAGCTCAACAGCATGCTGGTGTCCACCGCGACCATGCAGGACATCCTCTCCCTTTCGGAAATGAAGGACGCCCAGGCGGGACTCAATTTCCACGGCTCCGGAAAAATGATCACCCCTCTCGGCGCGGCGCTGCTGCCCACGACGGCGATGGCCGACCAAAAAATCATCGGGCTTGACAGGACCTGCGCCCTGGAGATGGTGCAGGCCGGGGACATCATCACCGAGTACGACAAGCTGATCGACCGCCAGCTGGAGCGCGCCTCCATCAGCTGCATCGCCGGCTTTGCCAAGATTTTTGACGACGCTTCCGTGTTGCTGTCCTATTAACTGTTCTGCGCGGGCGAAGGAGGCATAACGATGAATCCTCAGGATATTTTAGACCGGCTCGCCCTGATGGCCGGACTTTCGGACGAGGAGGCCGCCGCGCTGCTGCCTTTGTGCGGCGAGGCCGCGGCCGACCTGCGCCGGACGCTCCGCCCCGGCGTGAACGAGCAGGCGCAATCCGGGCGGCTGACGGCGGCGGCCGCAGCCCTCGCCTATTACCGCTACACCCTCTTCCGCGCGCCGGGCGGCGGATGGGAGTCCTTTACAGCCGGGGACATCTCCGTCAGGCAGGACGGCAAAACGGCGGTTTTGCTCGCAAAGCAGGTCTGGCTGGACGCGCAGAGCGCCGTTGCCGACCTTCTGGAGGACGACGGCTTTTGCTTCCGTCAGGTGCCCTATGTTTTCTGATAAGCTGGTCGCCGGGCTGATGGAACGGTACGGCCGCGCGGTGCGCATCCTCAGCCCGGAGGAAAACGCCGCCGCCATAGACTGCCGCGCCTTCGTCCAGCCGCTGCGCTACAAGAACAAGATGTACCTCAACGGCGTTTACCTGCCCTCGGGTTATGACGACGGCCGCCACTACCTTTACCTGGGGCCCGCCGATGTCCGGCTCGACCTGATGCCCTTCGGCGTCTGCGTGCAGGCGGGGGAGGAACGCTACCTGGTCAAGCGGGCGGAAAAGGTGCATCTGGAAGACAGGGTGCTTTACATCTGGGCCATTTTGCAGACCTGTGGGGAGGAAGACGCATGAACGAACTGACTGACGGATTGGTCGGCCGGATCAAAGAGACGCTTGCCGCGCATCCTGACCTTTCCGACCTGCGCTTTGACGACGCATATTCCCCGCGCCCCAAGCCGGCCCCCTTCAAAACGGTGCTCGTCACCCTCAGCTGGAACGGCATAGAGTGCGTTCCGGGCGCGATGGGCGATTATCTGGGCGAGCGGGAGGGAAGCGACCTGTTCGGCCGGAAGGCGCTCTGCCGGGTGGGGGTGCGCATTCACGCTCCCGAGAGCTCCGGCGGAAAAAGCTGCGCAGCCGTCTTTTCCCGTCTGTGCGACGTCCTCTGTTTCGACCGCGGCGGCCTGCCTCTGCCGGAGGCCGTCACCTGCGGGAAAACGGTTTACAACGGTTCGGCTTCCGCCTTCGCGCTCGAAGGGGAGCTTGTCTTCCGCGGCTACCTCGCCCAAAGCGAGGAGACCGCCGCCTTTGAAAAAATTGTGGTCAAGGGAGGGCCGAAGCCATGACGACTGTCGCCAACGGACGGCCGGGCGTTTTCTGTGATGAGGAGGGTTCGTTCGTCATTTACAGCGGCGCGAAAAAGGCGGTGGGCATCGCCGCCTCGTCCGTTTTGGGAGAGACGGGGCGGGTCTGCCGCGTCCGCCGGATCTCCGACGCCGCCTTACTGTTCGGTCTGCCGGAGGAGGGAAGCGTGCTGACCGCCCTCTGCGCTATGGCGCTGCAAAACGGCGCATCCGAGGTGGCGGCCGTCTCCGCGGGTCCGCCGGGAGAGACCGATTACCCCACGGCGCTTGCGGCGCTTTCAGAGGAGGCGCTCCTCGCCCTCACCTGTGACAGCGAAGACCCCGCCGTCCACGCCCTGCTGTCCCAAAGCATCAAAGAGGCCTCCGAAGCCGGACGGGAACGCATCGGCGCCGTTTCCCTGGAAATGGGAGACGGCCTTGAGGAATGGGCCTCCTCCTTCCAGAACGAGCGGCTGCTGCTCGTCTGCCAGCAGGGGGAGACGAATGGGGGAGAGACGCAGCCCGGGTGCTTCCTCGCCGCCGCGCTGCTGGCCCGGCTGTCCGCCGGGAGCGGTCCGGCGGAGCCTGCCGGGGGCAAGGCGTTGGAGGGGGTAGACCGTCTTGCCGCCCCTCTGACCGAGGAACAGATTGACGGCCTGATCGCCCTGGGAATCACCCCCTTTGAGGAACGGGCGGGGCGGGTGGAGATCATCCGCGCCGTCACCTCCCGCACGCAGACGGAAGGAGAGGAGGACGCCTCCTGGCGCGACCTGACCACCGTTCTCGTGTCCGACGACGTCCTCTCCTCGGTGCGGCGGGCGCTCTCACTGCTTCCCGGCGCGCAGAACAGCGCCGTCTCCCGCCGGGCGGTCGCCACCCAGACGGCGCTCGTCCTTGAGGAAAAGAGGCGTGAGGGGCTTCTTGCCTCCTACCGCGCTCCGGATGTGCGCGCCGATGGGGACGACCCGACGCTCTGCGTCGTCACCCTCGATTTCACCGTGGCGGGAGGCTTCCACCAGATTGTCCTTTCGATCCGGCTGGAAAGCGCGTAACGGACAGACCTCATGCGGCAAAGCCGCTTCTCCCGTCCCACGCGGGGAGGGGCGCGCAGCCGGACGGCATCTGCAACGCGGGGAGAAAGGAAGGCTGGAAGGATGACCAATCTCTTTTTTCCGACCAGTGAGGACATCTATCTGGAGGTCAATGGGCGCAGGCTGGCCGTTGTGGAGAGCTACCGCGCCCGTTCCACCCGCAGGAACCGGTATGTGGAGGCCTTCGGGGAGGAGGAGCCGGTCGGCGTCAGCCGGGGACCGCTCCGCCACGAGGTGGAGCTAAGCCGGGTGCGCTCCTGTGGCGAGACGGGCGACGGCGTCCGCTTTTGCGATCTGGACGACTTCAACCTCGTGATCGTCAGGCCAGACAGGCGGATTGTCTACACCGGCTGCCGGTGGAGCGAGCTGGAGGAGAGCGCTGGTCTGGACGCCCCGGCGCTCGAGCGCGTCGCCCTGACGGCGGCAAGCCGCATGGAGCTGTTTTGACGGCTCCTCCATCGGCGAAATACACATCGGAAGGGGCGGCCTCTCGCGGCGGCGCTTGGCCGGGCGATGACCGCCCCTTCATTTCAAAGGAGGAATTCAATATGAACAATCGACCGGTCTCGTTTCTCTTGGGAGGTTCCGCGCTGCGGCAGCCGGTGCGCCTGCGGCACGGCGTCGCCTACCTGCGGCTGCTGTCCGTCCTGGAGGCTCTTCTGTGCGAGGCGATGTCCAAAGGTCTTTTGTCCCGCCTGAGGGAAGAGGGAATTACGGGGGAAGAGGCGCGCGCGGCAGCCGAAAACGCCTGCCTGTGCGCCTGCTGCCTGGTGGACGGGGACGGAAAGGCGCTGTTTGAAACCGGCTACCGCGCGCTCGAGGCTCTGCTCCCCGAAGAGCTCGCCCTAGTGGCGGAGGAATATGCGGCGCTGCGCGCCGACTTCCTCGGCTGGGAACGGGGACGCGGGGAGGAGGCGTCCGGCGATTTTTCGCCCTGGGACCGCAATCTCTCCTTCGATGAAGGGACCATCCGCAAAGGGGAGGCTGCCGGACATGGAGCTCTTTGAAGAGGCCATGCGGCGGGGCGTATCCGCCGCGCAAAGAAATCGGGAGGCGCTGGAACGGCTGCTTGCCGCCGCGCAGCGGGAGGAGACGGGGGCGTCCGTATTTCCCGGGGAGGTGGCAAAAGCGGCCGCCGCAGCGCCCCAGGGCTCCGTCTCCTTCGGTCCGGAGCGCATTTCCGAGCGCTTTGAACGGGACGCGCGGCGCTATCCGCGCCCGCTGGACTACGACTGGAGGGACGGCCGATGAGGCAGCAAGCCATGCGCTACAAGGATTTTACCTGGCCACACAACCCGGCCAATCTGGAAATCTCCCGCAGGCGAAACATTGGGGCGTTCGTTTTGCCGCGCGCCGGAGAGCTGCTCCAGGACCTCGGCTTGCAGAGGCGGGTGGTCACGGGGGAGGGGGAATTCTTCGGCCCGGACGCCGCCGCGTGCTTTGAACGCCTGACGACCGTGTTTGAAACGGGAGAGGCGGGCTTGCTCGCCCTGCCGGGCACGGCCCCTTTTCCGGCGATTTTCCGGGAACTGACCGAGCTGCACGAGCCGCGGCTGGAACTGATCGGCTACCGCTTCGTCTTCTGGGAGGCGTCCTCTCTTTCTGCGGCGGAGTCTGACCGGAAGGAGAGCGGCCGTCCCGATTTCTGCTGTGCGCGCGCGGGGGAGAGCCTTTGGGACATTGCGGCCCGGTGCGGCGCAGAGGTCGACCTGCTTCTCTCCCTGAATCCGCATATCCGGTGGCCGGGCGCGCTCGAAGCGGGGGAGCGGGTGATTCTGCCGTGACCTATACCGCTTTTGCGCCGGATGGGACGGCCTATCCCCTCCCGGCGCCGCAGTCGGTGGAGCTCAATCTGTCCGAAGAAGCGCCGGCGGACGATTTTCTGGGCGTTTTCCCCCTGGAGAATTCCCTGCCCGAGCTGGACCGTCTGGAGCTTTGGTCGGGCAGGGAGCTGGTGTTTGAAGGATGGATCGACGAGCAAACCGAGGAAATCGGTCCGGCGGGTCTTTCGCTGTGTCTTGCGGCGCGCAGCCGGGTTGCGCTGTTGCTCGACAACGAGGCCCGACCCCAGAACTACCGCATGCCTTCCCTAAAGCTCCTCTTTGAGCGGCATTTGCAGCCCTACGGATTTACCGGCTATCTGGGGGACGATGCGCCCTTCTCCGCCGCCCTCAGGGTGGAAAAGGGGATGAGCGAATGGGAGGTGCTCGAGCTCTTCTGCCGGGATTATCTGCATGTTGTTCCGCGGTTTACGGCCGAAGGCGTGTGCGACGCGCGCGGCTTTGTCCCCGGAGACGAGCTGCTTTTTTCCAATGCGGGGGGGCTGCCCTGCGCCTTCCTTACCCGGAGCATCCGGCGGTGCGACCCCATCTCGGAAATCCTCCTGCGTCCCAAGGACAGCGCCGATTACAGCGTCCGCGTGGCGGACGACGGTCTCCTCGCCGCCGGCATCCGCAGGCGGCGCTATCTGAACGCGGACGGCGAGGACGAGACACCGGCCGTGACGGCGCAGAGAAGGATCACAACCTCAAGGCGGGACTATTTAACCTACCGACTGCTCTCTCCCGGACCGCTGTGCGCGCTGCCGGGGCAGGCGGCGCGGGTGGATTTTCCCGTGCTCGGCCGTATCGGCGGGCTGGTGGTGTCGGATATCGAATACAGGCTTGGACCGGACGGGGAGGGTAGCCGTCTTCTGCTGCGCCCGGCCGGGACCCCATAGAAAGGAGTGCAAACGCCATGTGGCTGTCCAAAAAGCTCGCGCAGGCGGGCGGCCGGAGGAGAGCGGCCGGCGTGGCCGAGGTGACGAGCGCCGCGGCCGACCGCGTCACGCTGCAGGGAGAAAGCGAGCACAGGGAGGTTGTCCTCCTTGCTCCTTACGGTTTTTCCTGCCTTCCGCCCGAGGGGACGAAGGGCGTGCTGCTCCCCTTGGAACAGGGATGGGTATGCGCCGGTTTTCCCATGCGCGGGGCGGACCTCCAGCCCGGAGAGCTGCTGCTTCGGTCGGCGGGCGGGGCCTTCCTGCGCCTGAAAAACAACGGAGAGGTGGAGATCAACGGCACGGTCATCCCCAAAAAGGAGGAGGAAATCTGATGGACACCAAGCTTTGGAAGGGGGATTACAAGCGCGACGGGCGCGGCCGCCCCGTGACGGTGAGCGGGCCGGAGGAGCTTTTGCAGCGGGCGCTCATCCGCCTGACGGTAAAAAGGGGGAGCTTTTCCTATGACCTCGCGCTCGGTAGCCGCCTTTCCACCCTGGAGGCCGGCGTTCCCTCTCTGGAGAAGCGGGCGCTGGAGCTGGCGCGGGAGGCGCTCGCTCCCCTGGCGGAAGTGGCGGTACGGGCGGTCTCCTCCAGGGTAGACGGGGCTACCGGCCGTCTGCTGCTCGACTTCACCCTGACCGCGCGCGGAACGGAACAAAAAGCGGAGGTGCTTTTATGAGTTATGAATACAACGCCGTCCTGGAGCGCATGCAAAGCCGCTTTGCCGCGCTGGCCGGCTATGCGGCCGACGACGCCTCGGACATCGGCATCCGGCTGAAGGTGCTTGCCGGGGAGATCGTCAACCTGGGGACGGCTCTTTCCTGGGTCAAGACCCAGATGTTTCCGGAGACGGCCACGGGGGAGTCGCTCGACCGTCACGCCGCGCAGCGGGGTATCACCCGCAAGGCGGCCGTCCCGGCGAGCGGGGCGCTCACCTTTACCCGCAACCGGGTCCTCTCCTACGACGTGCCCGTCCCCAAGGGGACAGTGTGCGCCACGCCGGGGCTCGGCGGCGTGCGGATGGTCACAACCGAGGACGGCGTGCTTAGCCAGGGGGCCATTTCGGTCACCGTTCCCGCCGCGACTGAAACGGGCGGGAGCGCGGGCAACACCGCGGCCGAAACTGTTACAGTGATGGTCACCCCGCCGCCGGGCGTCAACGACGTCACCAACGCCCAGCCCTTTACGGGCGGCGCGGACGCCGAATCGGACGAGGAATTGAGAAAGCGGCTGATGGAAAGCTACCGCAACATACCCAACGGCACCAACGCGGCCTTTTACCGGGACGTCGCCCTCAGCTTTGAGGGGATTTACTCGGTCGGCGTGGTGCCGCGGGCCGAAGGCAACGGGACGGTGGCCCTCTACCTTGCGGGCAAGGGGGCCGCTCCGGGGGAGGAGCTGCTCGCCCGGGTCAAGGCGGAGCTCGACCGGCTGCGGGAGATCAACGTCGACGTCACCGTGCAGCCGGCCGAGCTCGTGCCGGTCAAGGTGGTGGTGTACGTCTCGCCCAGGGAGGGATATTCGATGGAGACGGTGCGCGCCGCCTGCAAGGAGAGTCTTGCGCGCTACTTTGCCTCCCTGTCCATCGGCGAGCCCTTCCTGCTCGCCGCGGCGGGAGAGGCGGTCTATCACACGCCGGGCGTCAAAAATTATGCGTTTGACGATTACTTCTGCGCCGACACCGCCATGGAAGCCACCCAGCTTGCCGTGGCCGGAGAGTTCACCGTCGCGCAGCAGACGGGAGGAGTGGTCTGATGGACGCCCTGACCTCTCTGCGGGAAAAGCTGCGGCCCCTCGGCCTCTACGCGCTCGACGGAAACGGCGTTGTCGACGCCGAGCTCGCGGCCTATGCCGAGGGTCTCGACCTGCTTTATGAAGCGGTGGAAGAACTCGCCCGAGAATGCTTTGTGCAGACGGCCGAAAGCTACGGTCTGGAAAGCCGCGAGCGGATGGCGGGCGCGCTCCGGCCGGAGCTGTCCCTTGCGGCCCGGCGGGAGATGCTTCTCTACCGCGGCGCCGTCACCTCCAACGACTTTACGCGGGAGAGCATCGAGCGCGCGCTCGTCGCGGCCGGCTTCCGCGCCTCGGTGACGGAATACGGGGGCAATCAGAATCTTTACGTCAATTGCCTGGAGCTGCTCGATGCCTCGATCACGGCTGAGAAGGCGATGGCTGCGGCGGCGGAGTTTTTGCCCGCCCATCTCGGGTGTGATTATGATTTCAGCCCTCTGACCTGGACGTGGATTGAACAAAAGGAATGGACCTTTGCTCAGATGGATGCAAAGGACCTCTCCTGGCAGCAGATCGACGCGGGAGAGGTTGTCTGATTTAAGCCGCAGGCGGCCGCCTTCCGACGCGCGGACGGCCGCGAAGAGTTCCTTGCGCGCAGAAAGGAGCATATGAATGCCAAGCACCAACAAGACGCCCAATCTGGGCCTCAACAATTGGATCGCAACCGACAAGCCCAAGCGCACCGATTTCACGGCGGATAATCTGCTGCTGGATCAGATCATAGGGGAGCATCTGGAGGACACCGACCTACATCTCTCGGCCGACGACCGCACCCGGCTGGAATCCTCTTTGGAAACGCGGTTTTGGTCGGGAAACGGAAGCGCGAGCGTGAGCGTCGCCTTTCCATTTGAGCCCTCCGCGGTTTTTGTCTGCCGCGCGGACGCGCCCTTTTGCCTGTTTTCCACCTCCACCGGCTACACGGTGGTCAACGCCGCCTTCGCCACCCAGTCGTACGCCTCGGCGGGGTGCGCGCTTTCGGGCAACACCCTCACCCTCAGTCAGACGGCCGGGTCGGCGCAAAACAGCATGTCCTACAATCTCAATCACAACGGAAGCGTCTATACCTGCGTCGCCTTTCGTTGAGCTTGTATCCCACTGACAGCCGGCGAAGAGAGGCTCTGCTTCTTTTCGTCGGCTTTTGCACTTGCGCATAGGCCGGGCTGCGGGCCTGGCGGCGGGAAAAAATGGGACAAGGAGGCACAAAGGTCGGCGCATCAACATAGGATAAAGCGAGTCGATGATAGGACCAATCTATCACGACAGTAAAATCAAGTTGGTGTGTAATAATGAAAGATTCTTTCTTTGATCCCAGAGTCAAGATATGTTATTATGGGACTCCCTGCCAATCGCGGTGCTGCTGTCCTCAGTGCATTCCCGGTCCGACCGGTCCCACAGGAGCTACCGGCGCAACAGGAGCGACCGGAGCTACGGGTCCGACGGGAGCGGGGGTTACCGGTCCGACCGGTCCCACAGGAGCCACCGGGGCGACAGGAGCGACCGGAGCAACCGGAGCTACGGGTCCGACGGGAGTGGGCGTCACCGGTCCGACCGGTCCCACGGGAGCCACCGGGGCGACAGGAGCGACCGGGACAACAGGTCCCACCGGCCCGACTGGCAGTGTCGAAGCCTCTGTGGAATGCGCCTGTGTGCAGCAGATGAGAAACGTCTTGCAGCAGATCATCGCCCTGTATCCGAACGACAACGTCATCGTCGCCATGGAAAGCGGAAACAACGTCAGCGGACGTCCCGGTTCGCTGCTGCCGGGACCTGCAACCAACCTCCATTCCGGGCTGTTCCAGCTCGTCAACAACCAGGGCGAGGCGCAGGAGGCGGTCTCTCTTTGCCGGATTGCTTCCGTCAGGGTGACCAGTGCGACCTACAACAACGCCATCACCTATCTATCTGCTCCGGTTCCTGCGCCCGAGGGCTGCGGCGCGGACTGCCAAAACGCCATCCGCTCGTATCTGCCGGTGGGCACCGCCAGCGTGAACATCAAGGCGGGCGGTCAGACGGTCGGCCAGGGAACCGTGCTGATCAATGAGTACGGGATGGTCGTGCTTGTGGGATCAAACAACAGCGATCCCACGTTTATATCCACCTGTAAGGCGGAAATCATAGATAAGTAGTCTCCGAATACCCAAACGCCCCAGGGGTCGGGAAATGTATCCCGGTCCCTGGGGCGTTTGTCTGCCTATTCTTCGCAATAAGCTGCGATGGCTTCGCTCATCAGGCGGGCGACGCCTTCGCCATAGCGTTCGAGATTCTTTGTGAACCGCTCGTCGGAGACGTACATCTCCCCGAGGCTTTGCAGGATTTCCTTAGAGCACGCGTAATAGTTGCGGGTGATGTGCTCCTGCCAGGCGGACACCAGCGCCGCAACGGCCGGGTCTCGCGGGGATTTTCCAAGACAGCTTGCAAAGCCCTGAAGAATTTCATCGGACTCGCGGGAGATACGGGCCCAATCCTCGTCGGAACGATCCCTGGCTTTTTGTTCGCTTTCGGCATAAGCCGGGGTGTTTCCCCAGCACTCTCTGGCTTCTTCGGCGTAGCGCGCGCGGGCTGTGTCGAGCTCGGAACGGTCAAATGCGTCAAAGGTCATATTTTTTTCTCCTTTCCTCAGTGCGTCCACCAGGGCAATCAGCCGGTCGAGCCGGTCGCGCTCCAGAGAAAGCAGTTCCCTCTGGCGGTCGAGCGCCTGTGCTTTGTCAAAAGAGGGGGAATCCAGAATCGCGCGGATTTCCTCCAGCGGAAAATCCAGCTCGCGGAAAAAGAGAATCTGCTGCAGGCGGGAGAACTCCCGTTCCCCGTAAAGCCGGTAGCCGGACGGCGTTGTCCCGGCCGGACGGAGAAGGCCGATCTGATCGTAATAATGCAGTGTGCGCACACTCACTCCTGCAAGCGTTGCAAGCTCTTTTACCGTTTTCATGTTGAATCGTCCCTCCTTTGCCTATAGCATAAGCTATGACGCTGCGTCAAAGTCAAGCGTTTTTTATAAAAAGGACCTTCCGCCTGTGAGAACACCTGCGGAAGGTCGTTTTCAGCTGTATTATGATCAGTTTTCGTTGAAGCTGATGTCAATATTACCGTTTGTAGTGGAAACGTCCAGCGTCTTCCCACCGGTGGATTCCTGATTGCCCAGATTGTTCCCGCCGTTTGAGGTGGAGGAACGGATGGTATAATCGGTCTTATTGCCGTCGATGCTCCCATAAATCGCTCCGTTGGAGGTGGAGAGAATCAGCTCTGACCCATGCAGCTTTTCAAAGGCGATTTCCCCGTTGGAGGTACCCGCTGAGAATTTGCCGCCGGCCGTCGCCGCGGAGACCCACAGCCTGCCGTTGGAGGTTTGCAGCTGCCCGTCCCCGGCCGTCGTCACCCGTTCGGCGGTGATCGCCCCGTTGGAGGTGAAAGCCTCCAGCGCGCTGCAGGAGAGGTCGCGGATGGTCACCGCTCCGTTGGAGGTGGAAAGTTTCACCCTGCCCAAAGCCTGGAGGTCCTGCATACTCACGTCTCCGTTGGAAGAGGAAAGCTCCAGGTCGCAGGCCAAGCCGGCCGGGAGTTCGAGTGTAACCGCCTTGTTCCAGGCGGAAAGGCCGCCGAAAAGCCCGTTTGCAAAATAATCGTACCACTGCATGTGATTCTGTTCGGCAATGCGCAGGACGCCGTCCTGTTCGGTGATGGTGTAGGTGACCTTCCGGCTTTCGTAGTAGGTCAGTCTGATCTCGTCCGAATCGGTCGGCTTTACTTCCACACGGAAGTTGTGGGTTTCCAGCGCGACGGCGTCTATCCCTTCCGCCTGGACGGCGTAATGTTGTTCGGAATAGACCGAGTCCGGGTCCATGCGCTCCAGAGAAAAGCCGTTGGCGATCAGCGGCCCCAGGCAGAGAAGAAGCCCCAGAACGCACAGTCCGGCGGCGACGTAATACCATATCTTTTCTTTACGCATGTGTTTTGCTCCCCTTTCTCCAGCGGATGGATGTCACGCGGCGGAACAGCTGGTTGGTCCAGCGCAGCCACAGCCTGGCCAGACGCTGCGTTCCCAGGAAGAAAAGCAGGCCGAGACCAGCGCAGAACACGCCCAGACCGATCTGGAAGATCGCCTTGGCGGGCAGGGAAGGAAAGAGGGGAAGGCTCATCACCACGCCGGCGGGAAGCATAAGCATCAGCGCGATGCCGGCAATGTTGAATGAACCGATGATGATCCATCCCGCCAGATAGAGGATCAACGCCGCGATGGCGAGCGTGAGCGCCACGGCGGCGGCCGCGATCAGCAGACTTAACCAGATGGGGCTGCCGAGAATCAGCAGGGTATTGCGCAATCCGCGGGACATTCCCTCGCGTTCCGGCATGCCCTCGGCGGGAACGCCTTTCTGCGCAGAGGCGGCTTTTTCGGCCGGTTCGTGCTCCCCGGCGCTTTCGGACTGACTTTCCGCCAGAATGCGTCCGGCCAGCGCGTCCGGACTGCCGAATCCGCCGAGGACGGCGTCCTCGCTTTCACCGGCCTCCAGCCTGTCCTCTATCAACTCCCGGTAGAAGTCCAGCACGCGTTCCCGCTCCTCCGGAGCGAGACGCCCCAGCCGTTCGCAAAGGTCGTCCAAAAACTGTTCTTTGTTCATTCGGTATTCCCCCCGCCTATGATGAATCGGTAAAGCCGCATAACCTCTTCCCATTCCTCGGTAAAGGCGGCGATGCGCCGCCTTCCGGTTTCGGTGATGCGGTAGTATTTTCTCAGTCTGCCGTTGTGCTCGGAGGAGTAGGTTTCCAGACAGGCGGACGCCTCCAGCCGTTTGAGGATGGGGTAGAGGGTGGATTCGGAGATGTCCACGCAGGCCGAAAGGTCGCCGATCATCTTGTAGCCGTAGGAGTCCTCCTTGTTTAACATGGCGAGCACGCAGACCTCTAGAAGCCCCTTCTTGATCTGTATGTCCAAGCAAACACCTCCCACTGCATAATATCATATATTACATAGTATTATTTGTCAACCCCCGCTTCTCTTTTTTGTGGGAAAAGCCGCCAAAGCGTCCGCCGGCGGTTCTCCGGGTTTTTGGCGCAAACGCGCATCTTGTTTCCAGTGGGTTTTTCCTCTTTATTACCGCCCGTCAATGTGTTAAAATGAAAACAGATATTGTCGAATCAGGGCAAGCCGCTTGCACGGCGGAACGGGAGGTAAACATGTCAGACGTACGCAGACTTTTTGTGGAAAAAAGGCCGGGCTTTGATATCGAGGCCCAGCACATGCTTTCCGATTTACGGGAGAATCTGGGCCTTACGCAGATCACCGGTCTCCGGCTTTTCAACCGGTACGACGTGTCCGGTCTGTCGGACGAGGAATACGCCCGCGCGCAGGGGACCATCTTTTCCGAGCCCAATGTGGACTGCGTCTTTGAGGAGACGCTGCCTTCTCTTCCGGGCATGCGGGTATTCACCATGGAATACCTGCCCGGCCAGTACGACCAGCGGGCCGACTCGGCCGCGCAGTGCGTGCAGCTGCTGACTCAGGGGGAGCGCCCCGAGGTGCGCACGGCCCGCGTTGTGGCGCTTTCGGGCGACGTGGCGGACGACGCCTTCCGCAAGGTGCAGAGCTACCTTGTAAACCCCGTGGAATCGCGCGTCGCCTCCATGGATAAGCCGGAATCCCTTCTCATGAAGACCGAAATCCCGGCCGACGTCGCCCGTGTAACCGGCTTCATCACCTGGAGCGAGGAGGAACTCAAGGATTATTACAGCGGCATGGGCTTTGCCATGACCCTTTCCGACCTCGCCTTCTGCCGCGACTATTTCCGCGACGAAGAGCGCCGCGACCCTTCGGTCACCGAGCTGCGGGTGATCGACACCTACTGGTCGGACCACTGCCGCCACACCACCTTTTTAACCCGCCTCGGCCGCATCGAGATCGAGCGCAAAAACAAGCTCGGCCAGGCCATGGAGGCCGCCCTTTCGGCCTATTATGACGCGCGCGCGGAGCTCTACGGAGAAAACACCGAGCGCCCCGTCTCCTTGATGGACATGGCCGTCATCGGCATGAAATATCTGCGCAAAAAGGGCCTGATTCCCGACCTCGACGTCAGCGACGAGATCAACGCCTGCTCCATCGAGGTGCCGGTAGAGATCGACGGAAAAACCGAGGTCTGGCTGGTTCAGTTCAAGAATGAGACCCACAATCATCCCACCGAGATAGAGCCCTTCGGCGGCGCGGCCACCTGCCTGGGCGGCGCCATCCGCGACCCGCTTTCGGGCCGGGCCTACGTCTACCAGGCGATGCGCGTCACCGGCTCGGGCGACCCGCGCGTCCCCTTTGAAAAGACCCTTCCGGGCAAGCTGCCCTCCCGCAAAATCACCACCGGCGCGGCCCACGGCTACAGCTCCTACGGCAACCAGATCGGCCTTGCCACCGGCCAGGTGGTCGAGCTTTACGACCCCGGCTACGTGGCCAAGCGGATGGAAATCGGCGCGGTCATCGGCGCTTCTCCCAAGGAAAACGTCGTGCGCGGCGTGCCCGCCCCCGGGGATGCCATCGTCCTCTTGGGCGGCCGCACGGGCCGCGACGGCTGCGGCGGCGCGACCGGCTCCTCCAAGGCCCACACCGAGCAGTCGATTGAAAGCTGCGGCGCGGAGGTGCAGAAGGGCAACCCGCCCACCGAGCGCAAAATTCAGCGCCTTTTCCGGGACGGCGACGTCGCCCGGCTTATCAAGCGCTGCAACGATTTCGGCGCGGGCGGCGTGTGCGTCGCCATCGGCGAGCTGGCCGACGGCCTGGAAATCGAACTCGACGAGGTGCTCAAGAAGTACGACGGACTCGACGGCACCGAGCTCGCCATCTCCGAATCGCAGGAGCGCATGGCGGTGGTGCTCTCTCCCGCCGAAGTCCCCGCCTTCATTGAGGCCGCCCACAGGGAAAACCTGGAGGCCAAGCAGGTGGCGACCGTCACCGAAGCCCCTCGCCTGCGGATGCACTGGCGCGGGGATGAGATCGTCAATTTAAGCCGCGCCTTTTTAAATACCAACGGCGTCACCCAGTATGCCGAGGCCTTCCTGCCCGCCCCCGATCCGGCGGAAAACTACCGCCATCAGACGCCTGCCTGCCTGAAAGAAGGCTCGGTCGCCGACGCATTCAAGAAGAACCTCTCCCGCCTGGAGGTCTGCTCCCAGAAGGGCCTTTGCGAACGGTTTGACGCCAGCATCGGCGCGGGCAGCGTGCTCATGCCCTTCGCCGGAACCCATCAGCTGACCCCCGAGGAGGCCATGGTGGCCAAGATTCCGGTGCTCGAGGGCGAGACCGATACCGCCACCGCCATGAGCTACGGCTACATCCCCGGCGTCTCCCGCTGGAGTCCCTTCCACGGCGCGGCCTTCGCCGTGACCGAGTCGCTCTCCAAGCTGCTGGCCGTGGGGGCCGACCCCACCGCCGCCCGGCTGACCTTCCAGGAATACTTTGAACGCCTGCACGAGGACCCGGCCCGCTGGGGCAAGCCGGCGGCCGCCCTGCTCGGCGCGCTCGACGCGCAATTGAAGCTCGGCATTCCCTCCATTGGCGGCAAGGACAGCATGTCCGGCTCCTTTGAGGAGCTCGACGTCCCCCCCACCCTGGTAAGCTTCGCCGTCGCCATGACCCGCGCTTCCAAGACGCTCACCGCCGCCTTCCAGCAGGCGGACTCCACCGTCGTCTTCCTCCCTCTGCCGGAGGACAAAGACACCCAGCTCCCCGATTACGATAAGCTCCGCGCCCTCTATGAGCGCGTTTACGCCCTGATGCAGATTGGCGACGTGCGCTCCGCCTCGGTCGTGCGCGAGGGCGGCGTGGCCGCCGCCGTCTCCCGCATGGCCTTCGGCAATCAGATCGGCTTCGCCTTTGCGGAGAACCTCTCCCGCGAACAGCTCTTCGCCCCGCTTTCCGGTTCCCTTGTGCTGGAACTGCGCGGCGATACGGCCGCCTTTGAGGAAGTCGATGTCGTCGTCCTCGGCAAGACGATGGAAGCGAAGGAAATCCGCGTAGGCGGCGCTTCGCTGCCGCTTTATGAACTCGTAAGCGCCTGGGAGCAGCCGCTGGAGAGCGTCTTCCCCACCCGCGCCAAGGGCCCGGAAATCAGCCGAGACGTTCCGCTCTGGACCGAACGCGCGGGCAAAGCGCCCGCCGTCAAGGCGGCCAGGCCCCGCGTCTTTATTCCCGCCTTCCCCGGCACCAACTGCGAGGTCGATTCAGCCCGCGCCTTCCAGAAGGCGGGCGCACAGCCCGAGGTGCTGGTGGTCAAAAACCTCTCCCCCGCCGACATCGAGGAAACGATAGCCGCCATGGAGAAGGCCATCCGGAACGCGCAGATCATCATGCTGCCCGGCGGCTTTTCAGGCGGCGACGAGCCCGACGGTTCGGGCAAGTTCATCGCCACCACCTTCCGCAATCCCGTCATCGCCGAGGCGGTAAACGACCTGCTCAACCGCCGCGACGGCCTCATGCTCGGCATCTGCAACGGCTTCCAGGCTCTCATCAAGCTGGGGCTTGTCCCCTACGGAGAAATCCGCGCGCTCGGGGAAAGCGACCCGACGCTCACCTTCAACACCCTCGGCCGCCACGTCTCCCGCATGGTGTACACCCGCGTGACGTCGGTCAAGTCGCCCTGGTTTGCCGGCGTAAACGCCGGCGATGTCTTCGCGGTACCCGTCTCCCACGGCGAGGGCCGCTTCGTCGCCGATGAGGAGACGCTCCGGCGTCTGGCGGAAAACGGCCAGATCGCCACCCAGTACGTCACGCCGGAGGGCCTTCCCAGCGCAGACGTCGCCTGGAACCCCAACGGCTCGGTCTGCGCCATCGAGGGCATCACCAGCCCCGACGGCCGCGTCCTCGGCAAGATGGGCCATTCGGAGCGCAAGGGGAGGAACCTGTACGGCAACGTCCCCGGCGAAAAGGACCAGCGCATCTTTGAATCGGGCGTGCGGTATTTTAAGTAAGCTGTTCTGACAATTCCATAATCCTGCAAAGGGCGCGCGGCAGAAGATTCTATTC
>CABSLJ010000032.1 GCA_902478455.1 uncultured Oscillospiraceae bacterium
GCCCTTATCACCGACGGCCGCTTTTCCGGCGCGACCCGCGGCGCGGCGGTCGGCCATGTCTCTCCCGAGGCGGCGGCAGGCGGCGTGATTGCCCTCATCGAGGAGGGGGACAGCGTTTCGGTCGATATCACAGGCCGGAGGCTTGAGCTTTTGGTGCCGGAAGAGGTCATCGAGGCCCGCCGTGCGCGCTTTGCGCCGCCCCGGCAGGAGCTTTCGGGCTATATCAAGCGCTACGCCCAGCACGTCACCTCCGGTTCCCGTGGGGCCGTGTTTGAGAAGTAGAAAATTTTTAGGACGAGATGCGGACATCGGCTCTTACAGAGAATCGCGTTTTTTGCATAATGAGCAAGTGACATAGGAAAGGAGCGGCCGTCGACGGCCGCTCCTTTTGTCGTGGAGAGATTAAAAAAGTAGCACGCATACCCACAAAGAAAATATTTTAGTATTGTGCTATATGCTAAAGGGGAGCAATCACTTACCGTCTTAAAGAAGAGAGGGTTGACTATGCGGGTGCACATGGAAAAAGGATGAAGCTGTCTATAAGACGCCGCATATCAACGAAAGTCTAATGGAACGCATTTATGAGATCGTAAGGGAATGGGACAGCAGTCAGATGCACCTGGCAGAGTATGGTACGAAGCTGATATTAATTATAGACAGGGACACAGAAACAATCAGAGATTTTTATTCTCAAATGATGGCTTATATTTTGTATCTTATGATCATTATGAAACATATTATCAAATCGTTTAGAGGGGAACAAAATGATTACTGATTTTCAAAATGATAACCGCCACAGGGTGATGGATTTTTCTAACGCTCATTATTTGGGGGAACTTTATCAAACGATCAAGCAGGTATTGGAGCTTCCCGAATGGACCGGTGAGAATTTGGACGCGCTGTGGGATTCTCTAACGGGGATCATGTACGTTCCCGCAGATATCGAAATAATCTACCATCCCAAAACAAAACAGTCGGAAGCCCTCAGAGCATGTGTGCTGGAGATTGTCTCCGTGTTTCAGGAGGCGGAGCAGGAATACCACGAATTTACACTGCATGTCGACCTATAGTATTTCCACCATGATCAAAGTGTTGCAAAGGAAACGAGCCTGCGCCGATTGGCGCAGGCTCGTTTTTTTAACGTAGCTTTTCTTATTTGATCACACGGATGCGGACCACGCCGTCCATCGCCTTGAGCTCGGCGACGGCCTCCGCGGCGGCGGTGCCGGTGATGTCGAGAATTGTGTAGGCGTAATCTTTCTTGGATTTGCTCTGCATGTTCTCGATGTTGATGCCGTCCTTGGAGAAGACGCCGGTGATCCGGCTGAGCATGTTGGGAATGTTCTGATGGATCACGCAGACGCGTTCGCCGCCTTCGCGGGCCATGCTCACATTCGGCAGGTTGACCGAATTGAGGATGTTTCCGTTCTCGATGTAGTCGATGATTTCATCGGCGGCCATGCGGGCACAGTTGTCCTCCGATTCGGGCGTGGAGGCGCCCAGATGGGGAATGGCGATCACGTTTTCCACGCCGAGCAGCTCGTCGGTGGGGAAATCGGTCACATAAGCGGCGATCTTGCCCTCGCCAACAGCGGCGATCAGCTCGGGAATGTTCACGAGATCGGCGCGGGAGTAGTTAAGGATGCGGACGCCGTCCTTCATTTTGGCGATGGACTCGGCGTTGATCATCGCCTTGGTGTCGGGCGTGAGGGGCACATGGATGGTGATGTAATCGCAGTTTGCGTAAATTTCATCGAGGGAGAGAGCGTGCTTGATCGAACGGGAGAGACCCCACGCGGCGTCGACCGAAAGGAAAGGATCGTAGCCGTAAACCTCCATGCCGAGGCTGCGGGCGGCGTTGGCCACCAGAATACCGATGGCGCCCAGACCGATGACGCCCAGCTTCTTACCCTTGATCTCGGGACCAACATAGGCGCTCTTGCCCTTTTCCACCAGCTTGCCGACTTCGGCGCCCTTGCCCTTGAGGGATTTGGCCCACTCAATGCCGGGGATAACCTTGCGCGAGGAAATCAGAAGTCCGGCGATGACCAGCTCCTTGACGGCGTTGGCGTTCGCGCCGGGGGTATTGAAGACGACGATGCCCTGCTCGCTGCATTTGTCCACAGGAATGTTGTTGACGCCCGCGCCCGCGCGCGCAATGGCGAGCAGGGATTCGGGCATCTCCATCTCATGCATGGAGGCCGAGCGGACGAGGACAGCGTCGGGCGCGTCGGCGGAATCGGAGCACTGATAGTTGCTCCCAAAGCGCTCCAGGCCGACAGGGGAAATCTTATTTAAGGTCAGGATCTGATACATAAAGCTTCCGGCGTCCCGGCTCCTTTCAAAGCATTGCTTTTGCGGAGCGGGAGAGGCCGTAACCCACCTTTCTCTTTCGTAGTGTTAGGCGTTTTTGGCCTCGAAATCCTTCATAAAGGCCACGAGCTTCTCCACGCCCTCAACCGGCATGGCGTTGTAGATGGAGGCGCGCATACCGCCGACCGTGCGGTGACCCTTGATGTTGACAAAGCCGGCCGCGGTGGCCTCCTTGACAAACTTCGCGTCGAGCTCTTCGTTGCCGGTGACAAAGGGAACGTTCATCAGCGAGCGGTCCTCGGGGACGACGGTGCCCTTAAAGAGATTGGAGCCGTCCAGGAAATTGTAGAGGATGCCGGCTTTCTTGACGTTGATTTCCTTCATCTTCTCCAGGCCGCCGATCTCATTCTTGATCCACTCGAGCACCAGCTTGCAGATGTAGATGGTGTAGCAGGGGGGCGTGTTGTACATGGAGCCGTTGTCGGCGTGAATCTTGTAATCGAACATGGTGGGGGTGATGTCCCGCGCCTTGCCGATGAGGTCCTCACGGACGATGACGACGGTCAGGCCCGCGGGCGCCATGTTCTTCTGCGCGCCGGCGAAGAGCAGGCCGAACTTCTTGACGTCAATCGGTTCGGAGAGGATGCAGGAGGAAATGTCGGCCACCAGCGGCACATCGCCCGTCTCGGGCAGGGTGTGGTAGAGGGTGCCGTAGATGGTGTTGTTCATGCAGATGTGGAAATAGTCGGCGTCCTTGGTGAAGGTGTCCGGATCGAGTTTGGGAATGTAGGAGAAGGTCTTATCCTTGGAGGAGGCGACGATGTGGGCGTCTCCGTAGCGGGAAGCCTCCTGATAGGCCTTGTTGGCCCACTGGCCGGTGATGACGAAATCGGCCTTGCCCGAGCCGTTCATCAGGTTCAGCGGAATGGCGGCGAACTGGGAGGAAGCGCCGCCCTGCAGAAAGAGCACCTTGTAGTTGTCCGGAATGTTCATGACCTCGCGCAGCAGGCTTTCAGCACCGTTGATGATGCTTTCGTACACCTTGGAGCGGTGGGACATCTCCATCACGGACTGCCCGCTGCCCTCGTAATCGAGCATTTCATCTGCGGCCCTGCGCAGCACGGCCTCCGGCAGCATGGAAGGACCGGCGGAAAAATTATAAACGCGGCTCATACAAATAACCCTCCAAAAAATTAGGATTTCCGCCCGAAGGCGGCTATGGAAATATTATAGTTCTTTGGCTGTTTGAAGTCAATTTTAATTTTGACGAATGTTTCACAAAGTGGTCGAAATGCGGGCATTTGTCCGTGACACATGGACAGTTTTGCCCTGCTTTTGCAACTTCGTATCCTTTCACAAAAAAATGGCGGTGCGTGGATATGGTTTGAACGCTCCTGTGCGTCTTCTTTCCGCCCGGTCGTCAAAGGGATGCGTGAGCGGCAAAAGGCAAAAAAACATAAAAGCGGCCGTTTTCCAAAAACTTTTTGTGAAATCCCCTGCCCTTTCGGTCTGATATATGGTATAATATCCTCACAAAGCGCCCACGCGTCTTTTTCTGCTGATCTTATCGACCGGTGGGGCGCCGCCCCTTTTTTGATCCTATCGATATGGAGGAATCATTGCATGGTAGTCAGAGATATTATCAAGATTCTGGAGGCGGATGTCATTTCGGCGGCCGACCTGGACGCCGAAATCCGCACGGTCTGCGGCAGCGACATGATGAGCGATGTGCTGGCCTTTGTCAAGGACCAGTCGGTGCTGCTGACCGGCCTTGTCAATCCTCAGGTCGTGCGCACGGCCGAGATGATGGACATGCGCTGCATCGTTTTTGTCCGCGGAAAAGAGCCCGATCAGGCGATCATCGGCCTCGCGCAGGAAAAGGGCATCACCTTGATGAAGACCAGGTTTAGAATGTTCACCGCCTGTGGACTGCTCTATTCGAACGGTCTGCGGGGAGGCTGTGAGAGCGAATGAGTTCCATCGTACTGCATTATGACGTCCCGGGGGACGATTTTACCCGGGCGGGAGAGGCGTCGAGCGCTGTCAAGCGCAAGCTCAAGCAGCTCGGCTACAATTCGGACGCCATCCGCCGGGTGGCCATCTCCATGTATGAGGGCGAAATCAATATGGTCATCCACGCGGGCGGCGGCGTCGCCGACGTGGAGATTTTTCCCGACCGCGTCAACATTCTGCTGACCGACGAGGGACCCGGCATCGCCGACGTGTCAAAGGCCCTGCAGGAGGGCTATTCCACCGCGCCCGACAACGTCCGTTCCCTCGGCTTCGGCGCGGGAATGGGCCTGCCCAACATGAAAAAATACACCGATGAAATGCGCATCGACACTGAGCTCGGCAAGGGCACCGCGGTGTTTATGTCGGTGCATGTGAACCGTTGATTTTCCTGTTTTAGCTGTTACATAAAAAGAGGTGAGTCCGTTGGACCGTTTTTTCCATTCGGTGACTTTGGATCAGGACAAATGCTTGGGCTGTACCAACTGCATCAAACGCTGTCCCACAGAGGCCATCCGCGTGCGAAACGGTAAGGCGCAGATCATTTCCGAACGCTGCATCGACTGCGGCGAATGCATCCGCGTCTGTCCCCATCACGCCAAAAAGGCAAAATCCGACCCTCTCTCGTCCATCGAGAGCTGGAACTATAAAATCGCCATCCCCGCGCCGTCCCTCTTCGGCCAGTTCAACAACCTAGACGACATCGACATCGTGCTTTCAGGCCTCAGAGCCATCGGCTTTGACGACGTCTATGAGGTCTCGCGCGGGGCGGAGCTGGTCTCTGAGGCGACGCGCAAGCTCATGAGTGAAAACAGGCTCAGAAAGCCGGTCATCAGCTCAGCCTGTCCGGCGGTGGCGCGGCTGATCCGCGTCCGTTTTCCCGACCTGTGCGACCATGTGCTGCCGCTGAACGCCCCCATGGAGATCGCCGCCATGACGGCCAAAAAGGAATGCGCGGAGAAAACCGGCCTCCCCTTAGAGGAGATCGGCGCCTTTTTCATCACCCCCTGTCCCGCCAAGGTGACCGACATCAAGGTCCCCATCGGCACGGGGCGCTCCTGGCTCGACGGGGCCATCTCCATCAGCGAGATTTTCCCCCGCCTTTCGGGCGCGATGGATAAGCTGCAAGCAATCGACCCCATCTCCCGTTCGGGGGTCATCGGCGTCAGCTGGGCGAGTTCGGGCGGAGAGGCCGCCGCGCTGCTGAATGAAAAATACCTCGCGGCCGACGGTATTGAAAACGTCATCCGCGTGTTGGAGGAGCTGGAGGACGAGCGCATCCGCGAGCTCGATTTCATAGAGCTCAACGCCTGCTCGGGCGGCTGCGTGGGCGGCGTGCTCTGCGTGGAGAACGCCTACGTCGCCAAAGCGCGCATCCAGCGCCTGCGCAAATATCTGCCCGTCTCCCAGAACCATCTGACCGGGGAGATTCCCAAAAGCATGGCTTGGACCGATTCACTGGAATTCGCCCCCGTGATGGAGCTTTCCTCCGACCTGGAGGAGGCCATGCGCATGATGGAGGAGATCGACCGCATCTGCGCCATGTTCCCGGGACTCGACTGCGGCTCCTGCGGCGCGCCCTCCTGCCGCGCCTTTGCGGAGGACGTGGTGCGGGGACTGGCGCCCCTCAACGGCTGTATCTTCATCCTGCGCGAGCAGGTGCATAACGTTGCAAACACCCTGTCCTCCATTGGAAACTACACGCCGCCTCCGTCCAGAGATCACGGCAGGGAGCATTGACCGGGAGGCCCCGGCTTCCATAGGGATGGTTGCACGCCGCGCCGGCCTTTTTTCTGCCGGGGCGGCGGTCTTTACGGAAAGAAACCGGCGCTTTCCGCACGGGGCGCTGTAAGAAAGGAAGAAATGAGCATGACGGTACAATCGCTTTCTGAACGCCTGGGGCTCAGGTTGCTCGCCGGGGAGGAGGGCCTTTCCCGCAAATGCACGGGCTGCTACATCGGCGATCTTTTAAGCTGGGTGATGGGCAGGGCGCAAAGCGGCGACGTCTGGCTGACCGTGATGGGCAACGTCAACGCCATCGCCGTCGCCACGCTGGCGGACACGGCCTGCATCGTCCTGACGGAAAACGCCGCGCTGGATGAGGCCGCCCGCCTCAAGGCGGAGCAGCAGGGCGTGGCCGTGCTGCAAACCGAGCAGACGGGCTACCAGACGGCCCTTCAGTTGGCGGGGTTGCTGGCAGAACAGGGGTAGATGTCCGGAGTGAATATTGTTCGCCCGTTGAAGTCTTGGAATCTGCATGAAGGTGAATGTAGGACACAGGTCCACTGGAGGTTTTCGCTGTGCACGGCCTTGCGGCCACGGGCGAGCGCACAGTGTGCGCCCCTACGGACTGGCTGTCGAAATGATAGTAGGGGCGAACATCGTTCGCCCGTTGAAACCCGGAATTTTGCGTGACGGGCGCATATCGTTCGCAAGTTTATTGGGAATGGAGGGGGAAAATGGAAAAGCTCTACTATGATCTGCATATGCATTCCTGTCTTTCCCCCTGCGGGGACAATGAGATGACCCCGAACAATCTGGCCGGCATGGCCGCCCTCTGCGGGATGCAACTCATCGCCCTGACCGACCACAATTCCTGCCGGAACTGTCCGGCGGCTCTGGCGGCCGGTGAGAAATTGGGGCTGCTGGTCGTCCCCGGGATGGAGCTATGCACGGCGGAGGAAATTCACGTCGTCTGTCTGTTCGAGCGGCTGGAGGGGGCGCTCTCCTTTGGCGAGCTGGTCAAAAGCCGCTCTCTGCATATCCCCAACCGGCCGGACATTTTCGGCGATCAGCTTATTCTGGACGGGGAGGACAATGTTGTCGGCAGGGAGGAGGAGCTGCTCATCAGCGCCACGAACATCGGATTGACCGAAGCGCCCGCTCTGGTCCGTTCCTTCGGGGGAGCCTGCTTTCCCGCGCATGTTGACCGCGACGCCTACAGCGTTCTGTCGGTCCTGGGCGAGTTTCCGCCCGAGGCGGATTTTCGCGCCGCCGAGTACACGGAGCAGGCCGACCTTCCCGCGCTGCTGCGCACCCATCCGAGGCTTTCCTCCATGCTGCTGCTCGCCGATTCGGATGCGCACCGTCTGGAGAGCGTGCCCGAGCACAGTGGATGGATCGCGCTTCCGGAACGCAGCAGGGAGTGCCTGATCGCCGCCTTGAACGGGGCGGCCGAATGCTCTGTGGGCGAAGGGGAAACGGTCGTTTCCGTCTTGTAAATTTGCAGGATTGGCCTTCCAAATGCAGGGAAATCCTGCAAGACTTTGTAAAATTCGCCGAGAGATCCGGCTCCTGCCGGAACAAAAGGCGTGCAGGAGCCACAAGGTAAACTTTCATTTTTGATTATTGTGGTTTCTGCCCAATAGTCCCGGCTGTTTTTCTACCTGCGGGAGGCGCGGTATTTGTGGATTTTAGGCGGAAAATCAGCTATAATCAATAAGGTTATCGTTGTGCATTGAATTGTCACAAATTTAACAAGATGAGCTGTTTGGAACATCCGCAAGGAGGAGAAAAGATGCAAAAACGAATCAGTACGCTGCCCTTTCAGGGCACAAAGGAGCAGGAGCAGAAGCTGCACGAGATCATCGAAAAGCACAAGAATGATCCCGGCGCGGTGATGCCCGTGCTTCAGGAGGCGCAGGACGTGTATGGCTATCTGCCCATTGAGGTGCAGACCATGATCGCGGAGGGACTGGGCGTCCCGCTCGAAGAGGTCTTCGGCGTGTCCACCTTTTATTCGCAGTTTGCCCTGACCCCCAAGGGAAAGTACAATATTTCAGTCTGCCTGGGCACCGCCTGCTACGTCAAGGGCGCGGGCGCTCTGGTGGACAGAATCACCAAGGTGCTGGGCATCCAGCCGGAGGAATGCACGGCGGACGGCAGGTTCTCCCTGACGGCGTGCCGCTGCATCGGCGCGTGCGGCCTGGCTCCGGTTATGACCGTCAATGACGATGTGTACGGCCGCCTGACGGCGGACGACGTCGACGGCATCCTGGCGAAGTATCAGGACTGATTTTTCCGGGTGCCGCAGGAGGGAGGATTGCTGATGCGTGAACTGTCGCTCAATGTGCTCGACCTCGCGCAGAATTCCCTGACCGCGGGCGCGAAGCTGACGGAGATACATGTTCTTGAGGATACCGCCGCCGACCTGCTGGAAATCACCCTCAAGGACGACGGCAAGGGCATGACGTCCGAGCAGGTGCAGCGCGTGACCGACCCCTTTTACACCACCCGCACCACCCGCAAGGTGGGGCTTGGCATCCCGCTTTTTCAGATGGCGGCCGAGCAGACGGGCGGAAATCTTGTGATCACGTCTGCGGTGGGCGTCGGCACCACGGTTACGGCCCGCTTTCATCCTTCCAGTGTGGACATGACCCCTCTGGGGGACATCAATTCCACCATCGGCCTCCTTGTCCGGTGCAATCCGGACAGAGACTTCCTCTTCCGCCGTGAGAAAGACGGCGCAGCCTTCACCCTGGACACCCGCGAGCTCCGCGAGGTGCTGGGGCCAGAGGTTCCCCTCGATTCCCCAGACGTCATGGAGTGGATTGAGGCCTACCTCGAGGAACAGACCAACATCATCATTGGAGGTGCAACACCAGAATGAAATCCTTAGCTGAACTTCAGGCCATCAGAGACAAGGCGCGCAGCCAGATTGATATTCGTGGAGACAAGGAGGGCGCCGTCCGCGTCCTCGTGGGCATGGCCACCTGCGGCATCGCCGCCGGCGCCCGCCCGGTCCTCAATTCCTTTGTAGACGAGATCGCCAAGCGCGGTCTCAAAAATGTGATCGTCACCCAGACCGGATGCATCGGCATCTGCCAGTATGAGCCGGTGGTGGAGATCGTCGCCCCCGGCCAGGACAAGGTCACCTATGTCAAAATGACCCCCGAAAAGGCGGTCCGCGTGGTCAACGACCATCTGGTCAACGGCAACGTCGTCGCTGAGTTTACCATCGGGGCAAACGCATAAAAAGGAGGAAACAAAATGTATCGTTCCCACGTGCTGGTTTGCGGCGGTACCGGTTGTACCTCCTCAAACAGTGAGCAGATTATTTCCGAACTGAAAAGCCAGATTAAAAAGAACGGCCTGGAAAAAGAGGTCAATGTGGTCCGCACCGGCTGCTTTGGCCTGTGCGCGCTGGGCCCGATCATGATCGTCTATCCCGAAGGCAGCTTCTACAGCATGGTCAAGGTGGAGGATATTCCCGAGATCGTTGAGGAGCACCTGCTCAAGGGCCGCATCGTCACCCGCCTGCTCTACCAGGAGACGGTGGCGGAGGACACCATCAAGTCCCTCAATCACACCCCCTTCTATGAGAAGCAGAGAAGAATCGCGCTGCGCAACTGCGGCGTCATCAATCCCGAATTGATCGATGAATACATAGCCATGGACGGCTACGCCGCCCTGGGCAAGGCGCTGACCGAAATGACCCCCGCCGAGGTCATCCAGACCGTCAAGGATTCCGGTCTGCGCGGCAGAGGCGGCGGCGGCTTCCCCACCGGCGTCAAGTGGAGTCTGGCGGCGGCCAACGAGGCCGACCAAAAATACGTCTGCTGCAATGCCGACGAAGGCGACCCGGGCGCTTTCATGGACCGCTCGGTCCTCGAGGGCGATCCCCACGCCGTGCTGGAGGCCATGGCCATCGCCGGCTATGCCATCGGCGCGACCCAGGGATATATTTACGTCCGCGCCGAATATCCCATCGCCGTCAAGAGACTGCAGATCGCCATCGAGCAGGCCCATGAATACGGCCTGCTGGGCAAGAATATCTTCGACAGCGGCTTTGATTTCGACGTCGGAATCCGCCTGGGCGCGGGCGCCTTTGTCTGCGGCGAGGAAACCGCGCTGATGACCTCCATCGAGGGCAACCGCGGCGAACCCCGTCCGAGACCCCCCTATCCGGCGGTCAAGGGCCTCTTCGGCAAGCCCACCATCCTCAATAACGTCGAAACCTACGCCAATATCCCGCAGATCATCCTCCACGGCGCCGAGTGGTTCAGCTCGGTCGGCACCGAGAAATCCAAGGGCACCAAGGTCTTCGCCCTCGGCGGCAAGATCAATCACACCGGCCTGGTCGAGGTCCCCATGGGCACCACCCTGCGCGAGATCGTTGAGGAGATCGGCGGCGGCGTACCCAACGGAAAGAAGTTCAAGGCGGCCCAGACGGGCGGCCCCTCCGGCGGCTGCATTCCGGCCGAGCATCTCGACGTTCCGATTGATTACGACAACCTCATCGCTATCGGCTCCATGATGGGCTCCGGCGGTCTGATCGTCATGGACGAGACCACCTGTATGGTGGACATCGCCAAGTTCTTCCTGGAATTCACGGTTGACGAATCCTGCGGCAAGTGCACCCCCTGCCGCATCGGCACCAAGCGTCTGCTGGAAATCCTCAATAAGATCACCAGCGGCAACGGCACCATGGAGGATATCGACAAGCTCGAGGAGCTGTGCTATTACATCAAGGAGAACGCCTTGTGCGGACTGGGACAGACGGCCCCCAACCCGGTGCTTTCCACCCTGCGGTATTTCCGCCACGAATATGAGGCCCACGTCAAGGAGCACCGCTGCCCCGCCGGCGTGTGCAAGGCCCTCTTAAGCTACTCTATCGAAGCGGACAAGTGCCGCGGCTGCACCCTCTGCTCCCGCGTCTGCCCGGTCGGAGCCATCTCCGGCACGGTCAAGCAACCCCATGTGATCGACACACAGAAGTGCATCAAGTGCGGCGCCTGCATGGAGAAATGTAAGTTCAACGCCATTGTCAAGAAGTAAGAAAGGAGTGTGCCATCATGGATATGGTCAATATTAAAATCAACGGCATGCCCCTCTCGGTGCCGAAGGGCTCTACGATTCTGGAAGCCGCGCGCTACGCGGGAATCGAGATCCCGACCCTCTGCTATATGAAGAAGATCAATGAGATCGGCGCCTGCCGGATTTGCGTGGTCGAGGTCAAGGGCGCTCGTTCGCTGGTCGCCTCCTGCGTCTATCCGGTCAACGAGGGCATGGAGGTTTTCACCAATACCAAAAAGGTTCAGGAATCCAGAAAGACTACGCTGGAGCTGATCCTTTCCACCCACAACAAGAGCTGCCTGTCCTGCGTGCGCAGCGGCTCCTGTGAGCTGCAGAAGCTGTGCTACGACTTCGGCGTGGACGATCCCCACCGCTTTGAGGGCGCTATGCCGGAAAGCGGCAAGGACGAAAGCTCCCTGCACCTGGTGCGCGACAACAGCAAGTGCATCCTCTGCCGCCGTTGCGTGGCCGCCTGCGAGCAGCAGCACGTCGCCGTCATCGGCCCGAACAGCCGCGGTTTTGATACCCACATCGGCTGCGCCTTTGAGCAGCCCCTGGGCGACGTCGCCTGCGTCTCCTGCGGCCAGTGCATCGTCAACTGCCCGACCGGCGCTTTGACCGAGCGCGACCAGTGCGACGAGGTCATGGCGGCCATCAACAACCCGGAGAAGTTCGTCGTCGTGCAAACCGCGCCCGCCATCCGCGCCACCCTGGGCGAATGCTTCGGCATGCCCGTGGGTACCAACGTCAAGGGAAAGATGGTGGCCGCGCTGCGCCGCCTCGGCTTTGACAAGGTGTTCGACACCGACTTCGGCGCCGACCTGACCATTATGGAGGAGGCCACCGAGTTCCTGGGCCGCGTCCAGAACGGCGGCACCCTGCCGATGATCACCTCCTGTTCGCCCGGATGGATCAAGTTCTGCGAGCATTACTATCCCGACCTGCTCGACAATCTCTCGAGCTGCAAGTCGCCCCAGCAGATGACCGGCGCCATCATCAAGACCTGGTACGCCGAAAAGAACGGTCTCGATCCCAAGAACGTCGTCGTCGTCAGCATCATGCCCTGCACCGCCAAGAAGTTCGAGGTGCAGCGTGACGACCAGGACGCCGCCGGCGTCCCGGACGTCGACATCGCCCTGACCACCAGGGAGCTCGCCCGTCTCATCAGCCGCGCGCACATCAACTTCACCGCCCTGCCGGACGAGGACTTTGATCCCGCTCTGGGCGTGTCCACCGGCGCGGCCGCCATCTTCGGCGCGACCGGCGGCGTGATGGAAGCGGCGCTGCGCACCGCGGCCGACGTGCTTGAGGGCAAATCCCTCGATGCAATCGACTATGAAGAGATCCGCGGCACCGCCGACCTCAAGGAGGCCGTCTATCACGTGGGCGGCATGGACGTCAAGGTCGCCGTCGTCAGCGGTCTGGAGAACGCGAGCCGTGTGCTCGACCGCGTCAGAAGCGGCGAGGCCGACTATCACTTCATCGAGGTCATGTGCTGCCCCGGCGGCTGCGTCAACGGCGGCGGCCAGCCCATCCAGCCGGCGAGCGTGCGCAATTTCACCGATCTGCGCGCCGACCGCGCCCGCGTCCTTTACGAGGAAGACGCCGGACTTCCGCTGCGCAAGTCGCACGAGAGCCCGCTGATCAAGATGATCTACGACGAGTATCTCGGCAAGCCCGGCAGCCACAAGGCGCATGACATTCTGCACACCTCCTATGTGGCGAGGAAAAAATATTAAGGTTTCGATCAAATGGGGCGCGCCGCAGCTGCGGCGCGCCCTGATTTTGTGGGATTGCCTCCGGAGGACCTGGCCCTTCTTCCGTGACCGGACGAAACGGAGGCGGTTCGGTCGGCGTGTTTCTGTGAACCGGGTTCTCAAACCTTAACTTTTCTTTCGTTGACCCTGCGCACGGAATCGGATATGTTAGAATCAGCGGGGCGGGATGCCTGTAAAGTCAACGGGAGGTGAAAGTTTTGAAGGACAAAGTCAATCGAAAGGCGTTTTTGCTGCAGACTCTGTTTTTTCTGATCGGCTTGGCGGCCTTTGTCTGGTTTGCCATTCCGCTTTACGTGCGGATTTTCAACATAGGCAATCAGCTCGGCATGGCTTTTTCCATTCTGTGGATGACGGCCGCGCTCTTTTTTGGACCGATCAAAAGGCGGCTCATCAAGTGGTGGAAGCGCCCGGCAAAGAGGATTCTGATGATTACAGTTTGTGTGATTCTATCTGCTATCCTGCTGTATGCGGCGGTGGTTTCCGGCTTTATGCTGCACGCCGCCCATAAGACGCCGCCGGAAAACGCCACGGTCGTGGTGCTCGGCTGTAAAGTGAACGGCGTCACGCCCAGTCTGATGCTCACGCGGCGGTTGGAGGCCGCCTGCGACTATCTCACGGCCCATCCGGACGCCGTCTGCATTGTTTCCGGCGGGCGGGGGAGCGACGAGCAGATCAGCGAGGCGCAGGCAATGTTCAACTATCTGACCGCACGGGGCATTGATGAGGACCGAATCTTCCGGGAAGACCGTTCGACGACCACCGAGGAAAACCTCCGCTATTCCAGGGAAATCATCGAACGGGAGGGACTGCCGCGCGAAATTGCCATTGCGACCGATGGATTTCATCAACTGCGCGCCTCCATCTTTGCCGGCCGGCAGGGGCTTTCCGCCTTCGCCATCTCTGCTGATACGCCGTGGTATACCTTTTCGGCCTATTATGCGCGCGAACTGGTGGCGCTGATTGATGCGCTCGTTTTGAAGCATTGACCCGGCGGGTGAAAAAGGCGGCATTTTGCCGCCTTTTTAGACAAAATAAGTTAGTCTAAACAAACTGCACAAAATATATTTTTTTTGATTTTTAGTATTGACAATTCAGGTGGATAGGATTATTATTAATTCGACGAACAAACTAAATGCTTATAAAATAAACAGGTGATCGTTATTCAGAGAATAAAGCATCAGAAGGATATCAAGGTCAACAATAAGGAGCTTTTGTTTACGCTGATCAAAAACAACGACTGTGTATCCCGCAGTTGGTTGGCCCGCAAGGCGAAGCTCAGCCCATCAACCGTTTCTCTGCTGGTTGACGAACTGATCGCAAAAGATCTGGTCAGCGAACTCCAGGCCTATGACAGTTCTACGGTCACTCTGGGAAGACGGCCGATTGGTCTGAGCGTCAACGTACATAACCATTTTATTCTGGGAATCAGCATCAAGGAGCACTCCCTTTCCGGCGGGGTCTATAATCTGCGGCTGGAGGAAATCTTTTTTACCGAGTCGGAAAAGCTTGATCTTTCCACTGACCCGATGAAGTATCTGATCGATTTTATTCAAAAGTTGATGGATTCCTACCCCAACAAGACCTTTTGCGCCATCGGCGTTGCTTTGCCCGCCATCATCGATGAGCGCAGGGAAAGGGTTCTCACCTCCTTGGGAATCACCATGTTCGGCGAGGATATCAAAAGCGCCCTGGAAGAGCATTTCGGCATCCCCGTTATGCTGGACAACGAAGGCCGGGCCGCCGGACTGGCGGAAAAGAGCACCTATTATCCTGAGGTCAACGGTTTTGTGTATTTTTCACTGATCGACAAAGGTCTGGGTGGTTTTGTCACCAGCCGGTACGATCTTTCCCGCCCGAGTGTGGGCGTTTCCGCTGAGATCGGCCATATGTCGGTCGATGTTCACGGCAAGCGCTGCCGCTGCGGCAATCACGGCTGTCTGGAGGCGCTGGCCTCCATAGAGGCGATGGTGACTTCCTACGCCGCCGCGCTGAATGTGCCGGAGGACAGCGTTTCTTATCACGATCTGGTGATGGCCTTCCTCGGCAACCGGCCGGAAGCGGTCGCCGTTGTCAAGAAAGCGGCCGATTATATGGCGGCCGGTGTGGTCAATGTGCTCAATATGTTCAACCCGGAGGTCATCGTGCTCGGCGGCAAGCTGTACCAGCTCGGTTCCCGCTACATTAGCCGCGTGACTCGCGGCGCGAAGGAAAGGGCGCTGGCGCCCTTCTTTGAAGATTGTAAAATTGTCTATTCCAAGTTTCCCTTTTCTCCTGTGGCGCTGGGGGCGGCCTTGTGTATTTCAGAAGAGGTGATACGCTCGCTGGTCAGGAGCGACGAGGAGGATTGATCTTTCATTGCCGAATGCGTCCTTTCACCGGGCGGTTGCCCGGTGCGGACGGAAGAGGAGAAGAGTTATTGAGAATTACTTCGTCCTTCGAAAAAAATAATTATTGCATTATTCAACAAAAACCTGCAAATTGCTTCCCGGTCGGCTGCCCAAAAGCAATTTTTCTGCGATTGAACCGGCGCAATCCATTGCGTGGCGACGCAAGGAAAGAAAGGATAGGTAGAACAGAATGGATATGTTTTTTGAATTAAATCAGATGACCACCGGCAACAGCGTCGGCCTCCTTCTGGATGGCTGGAGAGAGGAGGAGGTGGTCGTCGCCTTCAGTCCGCATGACGACGATGCGCTCTTGGGCTGCGGCTATCTTCTGCATCATCTGCTGGAACGGAAAATTCCCGTCTATGTGGTGATTTTCTGCAACGGCAACGCCGGTTACAGCGACATCACGGAAAAAAGCTATATTGTGGAAAAACGCAAGGAGGAAACCAGGGCGGCTTACGAACGTCTGGGCGTGGAGAAGAAAAACATTCTCTATCTTGACGTCCCCGATTTTTCTCTTTTCTCCTATGCCACCCGCATCGACGTCGGCGGACGCAGCGGCACCTTTGACACACTCATAACCTTCCTGCGCCAGGTGCGCGCCACCCGCGTGCTCATCCCCAACGGTTACATGGAGCATCAAGATCACGAGGCGGCCTACAAATGCGGTATTTACGACGCAGTGCAGTCCTCCGATCCCATTCTGGCCGACCTGGGCGAGCCGATTGATCTGCGCAGCGGGCTGATTTATGCCGTATGGTCGGATTTCTCTCCGGTAGATGCGCTCGCCGCGCACAGAGACGTTACTCTGCGCGCCAACAGCGGCGTTTTGACCGCTCAGGAGACGGAGGATAACGTAATTGAAGCCATCAAGTGCTTTTCCTCCCAGCTGCGCATCATAGACGACCTGATCGACCAGCGCAGGAGCCGAAAGATGGACCGGGGCTGGGTCGAGCTCTACCAGAAAATCGTCTTCCGCCCCAAGCTGCGTTACGAACTCTACCGTGATTGCATCAACCGGTTGCTGTGACAATGGAAGAATGGGGGAGAGTCATTTGAAGAAGAAATATTGCATTGTGGGCACCGGCGGACGGGCGCTGATGATGTTCGGCCGACCGCTGACCCAGCCGGAGTTTGTCGATTGGGTGGGGATCGCCGGGCTTTACGATCCCAACGCCAGCCGCGCCGATTATTTCAGCGAGGAATGCGGCGGTCTGCCGGTGTTTGACGACTTTGACGATATGCTCCGCGCCGTCCGGCCAGATGCCGTCATCGTCACCTCGGTCGATTGCACGCACGATGACTACATCGTCCGCGCGCTGCACGCCGGCTGCGACGTAATCTCCGAAAAGCCGATGACCACCGACGTCCCCAAGTGCAGACGCATTCTGGAAGCGGAAAAGGAGACCGGAAAGCATGTTCAGGTCACCTTCAACTGCCGCTTCATGCCCTATATGGTGCGCGTCAAAGAACTCATCCGGACGGGGGCGCTGGGGGATATCTACAACGTCGATCTGCGTTGGAAGCTCGACCGCTCCCACGGCGCCGATTATTACCGCCGCTGGCACCGTTACCTCAAAAACAGCGGCAGCCTGCTGGTGCACAAGTCGACCCATCATTTCGACCTGGTCAATTGGTGGATAGGTCAGGAACCGGTGGCGGTATCGGCCGCCGGAAGGCTCAATTTTTACGGCAAAAACGGCGTCTGCCGCGCCGAGCGCTGCGCATCCTGCGCCGATCATGAGAAATGCGGCTTCTATTTTGACTTAAAGAGCTCTGCGTTCGACGCGCCGCTCTACCTGGGCTGCGAAAAGGCCGACGGCTATTACCGGGACCGCTGTGTTTTTGCCCCGGACATTGATATTTACGACACCATGTCCGTCACGGTGGAATATTCAGCGGGCGCGCTCATGAGTTATTCACTCATCAGTTATTCCCCCTATGAGGGCTTTGATATCACCATCACAGGTTCCAAAGGACGCCTGGAGGCGGAGGAGTTTTTCTCCGGTCCTCACGCGGAAGAAGAGGAGGAGCACATCCGGCTGTATTCTGCGGACGGCAAGGAACAGGTGATCTCCTTCCCCAAGACCGGCGGATTGCACGGCGGCGGGGACGAGCGCCTGAGGGAAATGGTTTTCAAACAGTGTCATGACGACCCGCTGGGGCAGGTTTCCGAATCCTGGGACGGCGCCAAGTCGATGCTCATCGGCGCCTGTGCCAACCTGTCCATCCGTGAGAAAAGAAGGGTGGTGATTCTGGACGAACTGAACCGGTAAAGCGCGCAGTCTCATTTTCCATATTATTAAGGAGGATAAAAAATGAAAAAGTTTCTCGCTTTGCTGCTGGCCCTTTTGATGGCGCTGTCCATCGCGTCGTGTGCAAACACCCCGGAACCCGCTCAGTCGGAGGCTCCCTCCCAGGCGGACGCTTCCAGCACGGGAGACGCATCCGAGCCCGAGCAGACCGGCAAGAAGGAACTGACCGGCACCTTTGAGGTGGCTCTCTTCTCCGCCAAAGAGGCGACCGACACCTACTGGAACGAGCTGCTCGACGCCTTCCAGGCGGAATATCCCGACCTGGAGATCAAGCGCATCATCAGCCCCGTCATCGGCGACGAAATTCGTCCGCGCTGGGTGGACAACACCCCGCCCGACCTGACCTACCTGCAGGGCGCTTCGGCTTCCGATCTGAGCCAGCTGATCGATGAAAAGCGCTTTGAGCCCATCGACACCTTCTATGAGACCGCCACCGTATGGGGAACCGAAGACCTCATCAAGGAC
>CABSLJ010000033.1 GCA_902478455.1 uncultured Oscillospiraceae bacterium
ACGGCGCGCTTCTTCTCCCCCGTCTTTGCCGACGACCTGCTGCTGTGCAGCCGCCCGGTCTCCTACCTGGAGCTGCGGGCCGAACCGACCGACGGAAAGACGCATCGCCTGGAGGCGGAAATCTGCGCCTCCGAAGAGCTGTGCCTGGACGCCTCCCGTGAGGAACCCCTGACGCTCGCAAAGGAGCAGCTGAGCGGAGACATCTCGGTCGCGCGCATGGGCAGCGCCGCCCAGTCGGTCCTGGGCAACAGCGGGGACGACACCCGCATCAACTGGGGCTACTTTTTCCTCTGCGTGCGCGCAGGGCAGGCGGATTTCCGCAAGGTGCGCGGGGAAACCTTTGCCACCGCCAAGGCCGAGCTGACCGAAGCCGCCCCCGCCCTCTTTGCCTTTGCCTATGACGACGTCGACAGCATCGAATACTTCCACAAACGGCTCAAGGCCTACTGGAAGAAGGGCGACAGGACCATCGAGCAGGCCATCACCGAGGCCTTCGGCGATTACGACGCGCTCTGCGCGCGGGAGAAGGCCTTCTCCGCCGATCTCTCTGAAAAGGCCACCGCAGCGGGCGGCGAGCAGTACGCCGAGCTGCTCTCTCTCGCCTACCGCCAGGTGATGGCGGCCCATAAGCTGGTGGAGGACGACGAGGACGGCCTGCTTTACATCTCCAAGGAATGTCTCTCCAACGGCTGCGCCGCCACGGTGGACGTCAGCTATCCCTCCATGCCGATGTACCTTTACTACAATCCCGAGCTGGTCAATGCGATGATGCGCCCCGTCTTCCATTACGCCAAGAGCGAGGTCTGGCCCTTCGAGTTCGCTCCGCACGACGTGGGCTGCTATCCGCTCGTCAACGGGCAGGTCTACTCAAACGGCACCGATCCCGAGCATCAGATGCCGATTGAGGAATGCGGCAACATGCTGGTGATGGCCGCCGCAGCGGCCGTGGCCAACAAGGACGCCTCCCTCTTTGCCGAGAACAAGGCCCTCTTCCGCCAGTGGGCCGATTACCTCGTTCGTTACGGCGCCGATCCGGAGGACCAAATCTGCACCGACGACTTCTTCAAGCATCTGCCGCACAACTGCAATCTTTCGATCAAGGCGGTCATGGGCATCGCCTCCATGGCCATTCTGCTCGAGCTCAGCGGAGCGGCCGAAGAAGCCCCCGCCTACTGGAAGGCCGCGCGGGAGATGGCGCAAAGCTGGATAGAACGCGCCGCCAACGGCGACGGCAGCTTCCGCCTCGCCTTCGACCAGCCGGACAGCTACAGCCAGAAGTACAACATGGTGTGGGATAAGCTCTTCGGCGCCGCCCTCTTCCCGGCGGACAAAATCAGAAGCGAGTTCTCCTCCTACTGGCAGTACGGCAACCCCTACGGCATCCCGCTCGACTGCCGCGGCACCACCTCCAAGACCGACTGGCTCTCCTGGACAGCGACGCTGGCCGAAACCCGCGACGATTTCATCCGGTTTATGGCCCCTGTCTGGCGTTATTTCAACGAAACGGAAAACCGCGTGCCCATGTCCGACTGGTACAGCACCAAGACCGCCAAGCACTTCTATGTGCAGCACCGCACCGTGCAGGGCGGACTGTTCATCAAGCTGCTGGAGCAGTCGGGGAAATGCCGCTTCCAAAGCGCGGAATAAAGAAAGGAAGCCGAAAGGAGACCGTGCCATGAGCATGATGTCTGAGCTGAGCAATTACCGCCTTTCCGAGGGAAAAAAACGGCTTTGTCCCGCGGCCGTACAGCAGATGGAGCCGGGGCTGAGTAAAAATTTAATCTCTCAAATCCAGCCCCTCGCCGCCGAGGGCGAGGAGGCGTGGGCGCAGGTCCTGCTGGAAAAATCCTTTCCCGAGGCGCTCTCCGCCCGTCTTGGCGCGCTGGGCGTGCCAGAGACCGAGCTGCGCGCCGCGGACGCCTTTGCGGTGTGCGGAGATCAGGACGCGATTACGATTTATTCGCAAAGCGACCGCGGGCTGCTTTACGGCGCCTGCGAGGTGCTCCAACAGGCCCAGGCCGACGGCGGCTTTGTGCCCGGCGGCGTCCGTTTTTCAGCGCCGCAGTGCCCTTTTCGCGGCTTAAAGGTTTATTTGCCGGGCGAAAAGCAGCTCGACCAGTTCTACAAGATCGTGGATATGCTGCTTTACTACCGCTACAATACCATCATCATCGAGATCGGCGGGGCGATGGAGTACAAACGCCACCCCGAGATCAATGAAAGCTGGGTGGAATACTGCAAGGAAATGCACCGCTATCCCGAACGGGCCGACGAGGTCCAGAATATGTTCGGCTGGGTCAAAAACTCCATCCACTTTGAAAACGGGGACGGCGGCTTCCTTTCACAGGATACCGTGCGGGAACTGATCGCCTACTGCCGCGAACGCGGGCTGGAGGTCATCCCCGAGGTCCCCTGCCTGAGCCATTCGGACTACCTCTTGAACGCCCATCAGGAGTTGGCCGAGCGCCCGTACGATCCCTTCCCGGACACCTACTGCCCCTCCAATCCCGAGGTCTACAAGCTCCTGTTTGACGTGATGGACGAGGTGATTGAGGTTTTCCAGCCCAAAATCATGCAGGTCGGTCACGACGAATACTACAACATCGCCGTCTGCGACCGCTGCCGGGAGCGCGACGCGGCCGACATTCTGGCCGGCGACCTGACGCGCATTCACGACTATCTGGCCGAACGCGGCGTGCGCCTGATGTACTGGTCGGAAAAGATGCTCAACCACATCACCAGCTGGGGCGAGGGACTGGGCGGCGCCGAGCGGCACTGCAAGTGCTCCCGGAACACGGTGCACGATATGCCGGCCACCTATGAGGCCATCGACCGCATTCCGGGCGACTGTATCGCCCACAACTGGTACTGGGCCCTGCGGGAAACCCACGACGAGGTCTTCCTCTCCCGCGGCATGGCCATGACCTACGGCAACTGGGATCCGCGCGGCTTTCTGCACTGGCAGGAGCGTGTGAACGCCGGCGCGCTGGGCGCGGCGCCCTCCCATTGGACCACCCTGGACGAAACCACCATGCAGCGCAACGGCGTGCTGCTCTCCATCGTCTTTGGCGCCTATCTCTTTTGGCGGAGGGACTACACCGACGACCGCTACGACGAATTGCTGAAGGCGAGCATGGAGGAGCTTTACCTCTACCGCAGCCGCGGCATTTTATCCGGCCCGCATCTGGAATTCACCCACATGACCACCATCTGGCGCGAGCACGTCTACATCACCAGTGCCCCGATGCTTTTAGATCAGGACACCGTCGGAAAATACATCATTTTCTTCCGCAGCGGACGCACGCTGGAAATCCCCCTGATCTACGGCGTCAACATCATGAATCAGGAGCGCGACTGGACCCGCACCCGCAACGAGGAGTGGGACAGCTACGACGTCGACGGCGCGCTCGCCGAGATGACCTACACCACCCTGCCGCTGCTCCAGCCGGACGGGACGACCCAGTTCCGCTTTGTGGCCGAAAATCCCTATCCGGACGACCAGATTACCGGCATTCAAACGGTGAAGACCGCCTCCGACCCGGGCGATATTTTCCTGGTGGATTTCACCGTGCGGCAGTCCTTTGCGGACAACGAAATTGTCCGCGCCTGCTCCGACCCCAACCGGCGGATTAAAACGCCGCTCGTCTGAAAAAAGAGACACAATCGGCGGTCCCCCGGCGGGACGCCATACAGGAGGGACATCCCTTGAGCAAAACATCCGGTACGCTCCACTTTTTGTTTCCCGTCCACGGCGACGTCATGGTCGGCGAGGCCGACGGCGTGTGGGTGGACGGAGGTCTCAAAATCACCGCTGTAATCGAGGGCGGCGGCGCGGAACGCCTCACCGTCAACGGCAGGCCCGCCCACAAAGGGACCGACGGTTCCTTCTCCGCCGAGGTGCTGCTTGACGGCCGTTTCAACCGTCTGGAGGCGGTCAATCCCGACTCCGGCGAGAAGCAGGCCATCACCGTCTTCGTCTTCCGCAAAGCCTACCGCAAATACCGCTTTACGGTGGATGATTTCATTCTCGCTTTCCGGGATCTCAACGAGCACCGCGGCGACTACGCCTCGATATTTGACAATCCCTATCTGAAGGTCTTTCGGGACGCGCACGATCGGTACGGCAGCAAGGTGCACATCAACGCCTTTTATGAGACCGACGACGGCGCTTTCAACCTCTCCATGATGACCGACCGGTTCCGGGAGGAATTCACGGCAAACGCCGACTGGCTCTCCTTCTCCTTTCACGCGCGTCGGGAGCACCCCGACCTGCCCTACCGCGGCAAGGGCTACGAGGAGGTCAAGCGGGACTGTCTTCTCGTCACCAACGAGCTGCGCCGAATTGTGGGCGAACCCGCTTTGCGCAACACCACCACCCTGCACTGGGGGGAATCCACCGTCTACGGCACGCGGGCGCTGCGCGCCATGGGTTACCGCGCCCTGTGCGGCTACCTTACCTTCTGCCGCGGCGAGGATTATTACCGGGAGGTCTATGAGAACGGGCAGCCCATCGTCTCCCATCATCTGAATCGCGAGCAGGTGGCCCATGCGGAACACCGCTGCTTTTGGGTGGATACGGAGGAGGACGTCGTCTTTGCCAAGCTGCACATGATCCTCAACGCCGGCGACCTCACCGCCGACCGCGTGGAGGCCTTTCTCGACGACCTGATCACCCGTCCGGCGGAAAGCGGCTTTATCCAAATGGTGATTCATGAGCAGCATTTCTACCCCGACTATGTCGCGTATGAGCCCGACTACGGGGACCGCATCCTGACTATGGCCAAATGGATGCAGGAGCACGGCTACGAGTCGGTCTCCCTGTCCGACATCATCGAGGAAACAGAGGGTCCCGCCCTCTGATGCGCCCGGGCGGAATAGAGCGCGCAGCGCCTGTTCGGCCGAAGCAGCGTATCCCACATAAAAAAATCCGGACAGCCGAGACTGTCCGGATTTTTTATGTTCTGAATCCCCGCAGAAAGGCATGTTCCAGGGATATCCCCTCAGCATGCAGCCGCTTTGTCAACCGATCAATCGCCCTCCTCCTGATCCAGCGGGTTCCTGGCCGGGCAGCCCTGTTTGTACTGCTTGGGCGTCAGCCCGGTGACCCGCTTGAAGGTCTTTAAAAAGTAGAAATAGTCATTAAAGCCCAAACTGGAGGCAATCTGGCTGACCGAGCGGTCGCCGGAATCGAGCAGCTCCTTGGCCTTTTCGATGCGCAGCTCGGTGATGTATTTCAAAAAGGTCTTCCCCGTCTCCTTTTTAAACACCTGGCTGAGGTAATTGGCGTTGAGATTCATCTCCTTTGCGAGCTGATTGAGGGACAGCCCCTGATCATAGTGACTGTTGATGTAGCTCATCATCTGAATAAAGCTGGAATTGGAAAGGCCGCCTTCCTTCTGTGCGGGCGGTTCAGCGGAAATGCGCTCCTGCAGGGCGAGCAGCAGGGAAGAAAAATCATGGAATTTGAAGACCAGCTGCGCCGGACTGGAAATATCCTCCGACGCCACCGCCGCTGAAAAGGTATTTCCCGAGGAGATGACGCCGTATAGCCGCCAGGCCGAGCGCAGGGTAAATCCGGCGCCGGCGGGGCCGTGCAGGCTGTTGAGCAGCGAAAGCGTCCGCGCAGAGTCGCCCAGGGCCGCCGCCTTGGCGATTTCCCGGAGGATCGGGGCGGCTTTGTCCTCCACCTTCTCCGGAAAGATTTTCTTCTCCGGATCAAAAAAGAACTGAAAGGCCGAATTGTTCAGGTCCTTGACCGTCTGGGGAAGCGCCGAGACCGGCCGGGCGCTTTCGGTGCAGCTGAATCCGCAGGTCTGGTTTTTCTGTGCAAAGGCGTCGATTTTTTCCCTGGAAAAGGGGGAAACAGAAAAGTAGGCGAACTGATGGTGGCCCAACCGCAGCACGACGCCCTGCCTTTTGGGCAGGGGATAAGCCGTCCTGCCGACCGAGGCCGCGGCATAATAAGCGCCTAAGGTAAAGCCGAAAGAGGAAAGGGCCGAGGCCACCTCCGCCTCGTCGCCGTTCTGCAGCGCGTCGAGCAGGTCGTCGTAATCGGGAAAATGTTCGGCCTTTTTGAGCTGATGCACGGCGTGGAGCAGGTAGCGCTTAAGCTCGTCATATTCCAGCGGCTTCAGGCAATATCCGAGCGCGCCGTAGCTTATTGCTTTTTGAGCGTACGAAAATTCCGCAAAACCGCTTATAATAATGGTCTGGATGTTGCGCTCCATTCCGGAAATCTGCTGACACAGGGAGAGTCCGTCGGTATTGGCCATGCGGATGTCGGTAATGACGATGTCGACCGGCATTTTCTCAATACAGGCGAGCGCCTCCTCCCCGCTCTGCGCCACCGCAGCCACCTCCAGGCCGTAAGCCGGCCAGTCGATGGAGCGGCGCAGCGCATCGGTGACCGAGGGTTCATCGTCGACCAACAGAACCTGATACATGCTACGCGTCTCCTTTCTGGGGTTCGTCTTCGGGAATCGGCAGCCGTATGGTCACGCAGGTGCCGTCCCCGGGCGCGCTGGAAATGCCGAGCCCGTAGTCCTCTCCGTACTGCAGCTTAAGTCTTGCATCGATGTTGACCAGGCCGAGGTGGGAGCTGGTGTCGATCACCTTGGCGGCGAGCTGGCGTTCCAGTTCCTCCAGTCTTTCCGGCGCAATGCCGACGCCGTTGTCCCGAATCGTGATCCACAGCAGGCCGTCCTCCGTCTTTGCGCCAACGTAGAGCACGCCGTTGTCCGGCTTAGGTTCCAATCCGTGCACAAAGGCGTTTTCCACCAGCGGTTGTAAGAGCATCTTGAAGACCGGCACACGAGCCGCCTCCTTGGACACGCTGTAAAGCGTGGTGATGCGGTTCTGGAACCGAGCCTGCTGGATGTTGACGTAGGCCTTTACGATGTCCAGTTCCCGGCTCAGGGGCACAAAAGGCTCCCCCTTGGCGGTATACCGGTAGATTTTTCCGATGGCGCTCGTGATGAGAGAGACTTTGCCGGCGTCTCCCCGGATGGCTGCGGCGCGGATCAGTTCCAGCGTATTGTAGAGAAAATGAGGGTTGATCTGACTGCGCAGGACGTCCAACTCGGCGTTTTTGCGCAGAACCTCGGCCTCATAGAGGGCGCTTGCCTGCTGTAGGATTTCCCCGGTCAGGGAATTGATGGAGAAGAGAAGGTCGGAAAAATCCTCGCCCAGCGCGCGAATTTCGGCGCAGCCGTTGAGCGCGAGCGGCTTTTCCAGCTTGCGCAGCCTTTTCTCCCGGACAAAGGCGATGGTGCCGCTGAATTTATTCAGCGGAAAGACGACGCTTTTGTAAAGCAGCATCCCTCCCAGGATGAGCAGTGCGCAGAACACGGCCAAAAATACGCCGCTGACGGCGTAGAAGGAATCGAGCGTCAGCTGCGACTTCCGGCTGTCCACGGCGCTGAGGAGCATGCTGTCAATCTGCGGCAGCGCGGTGGCTTCAATGATATAACCGTCTCTGTGGACGGTCTGCGTGGTCAGGGACGAGCCGCCGGGCTCAAACAGCCCTTTGAATTTTTCGACCGTCTCGTCGGACAGATTCTCCGAATCGCCGAAGGTGCAGACGCTTCCCTTCTGATCGGTCAGAATCAGAAAGCTCCCGGGCACCTGGGGCACCGGCAGCTGCGCCGCTCCGCTGTGGACGTCAATGGAAATAATCAAAGTCCCCAGCCGCTCCTTGCCGGAATAATAGTGGTAGCCAAAAACGAGATAGGCGTTCTTTCGGTTCGGCGAAGTCGGGTACCAGATGCCCAACGAGGCCATGCTGCGCTGGTCGGGCATGGATGACTGAATCTCCACCAGCTGATCCGGCAGATACAGCTTGGACCATTTGAGCAGATCGCTGACAAAGGCGACATCCGCAATGGAGGTATTGCTTATTTTGATCGACGCGAGAACCGTGTTGATTTCATTGATCACGCCTGGGAAAATCTGCTGGTAGGAGGAAGCCGAAAGCATGGTCTTACAGGCGCTCTCATATTGAAGCTGCGTAAAAGTGGAGTTGGCCTGCTTGGTAAGGGAGGAGACAGCCGACTGAAAATCCTTGCGGCTTTTTTCCACGTATTGCAGACTCTCATTGAGCAGAGCCTGGCCCGCGGAGTGAATTAAAATCACACAAAAGATGACCAAAGTCAAAAACAGACTGACGATAAAAACCAGAAATTGCTTCTTTACGCTGGAACACCGTATGGCCCGGAATAGTCTTTTCATAGCGCACCGCCCGTTTGATTGCACAAAGGATATCTTGAAGTTGATTGCCGAAAGGTCTTTCCCTTGGGGATTCCGGACAAAACCCTTCTTATCTATATTAAATTAAGTGGAACAATAACACAACACTACAATACCACATTTGTGCAATTTGTATTATCTAAAACCCAAAAAGTTGTCATTTATTTTGGTTCATTTCTTAGAAAAATGGATATTTGTTAGATGGACATTCCTGTAAATGGAGGTTTTCTCTCCGAAACAATATCTAAACCGCACAAAAAACACATTTTAATCCTCCTTTGTTTTTGATATAATTATCAACGAAAAGAAACATGCCGCAGAAAAGCCGCCGGCTTTTCCAGAAACTGACCAGACAGATGGACCCGCGGCAAAGGGAGGAAACCGTTCATGACAATCAAATCGGGGAGGAATGGGTCCCGTATCTTAAAACAAATGCGCAACGACTGGCTGCTGTATCTGCTGCTGCTGCCGGTGCTCGCATGGTACATCATCTTCTGCTATCTTCCTATGGCGGGCGTCACCCTCGCCTTCAAGGACTTCAGCTTCAAGGGCGGTCTGTGGGGCAGCCCCTGGATCGGGATGGACAATTTCATCAAAATGTTCAGCGACCCGCTCTTCCTGCGCGCCACCAAAAACACCATCATTTTCAGCCTGGGGCGCATCGCTTTTCAGACTCCCTGCGCCATCCTGCTGGCGGTCGCGCTCAACGAAATGCGTTTTAGCAAATCCAAAAAAGCCATACAGACCATCGTCACCTTTCCCCACTTCATTTCCTGGGTGGTCCTCTCCGGTATGCTGATCAACCTCTTCGGCTCCACCGGCGTTGTCAATCAGATTTTAGGTACGCTGGGGATGGGGAGCATTTCCCCCATCACGGCCTCCGGTCAATTCCGGGCTTTCATCTGGCTTTCTGGCATCTGGAAGGAGGTCGGCTGGGATTCCATCATCTATCTGGCGGCGATTACCTCCATCGACCCCGGCCTTTACGAGGCCGGCGCGGTGGACGGCGCCAACCGACTGCAGAGAATCTGGCACATCACCCTGCCGGGCATCCGCAGCACCATCTGCATCATGCTCATTCTCGCGGTCGGCGCTATTCTGACAAACGGAGGTTTTGATCAAATCTTCAACCTGTATTCTTCCCCCGTCTACAATGTGGCGGACACGCTGGACACCTACGTATTCCGTGAGTCCTTCATCACCGGCGGTCTCGACTACGGCTACACCACCGCCATAGGCCTTTTCAAATCGGTCATCGGCATTGTCATGCTCACCGTCTGCAATAAAATTGTCACCAAGGCCGGCGAGAACGGATTGTTCTGATCCGCATTTGAAATTGGAGAATAGGGAAGGTCTTACTATGAAACAAAAAGCATTGAAGAAAACACGCTTTTCCAAGGTCACGGCGTTCGACGTGGTTCTGCTCGTCGTCCTCGGCCTTCTGGCTTTAATCACACTGTATCCGTTTTACCAGGTGCTGATCATATCCATATCCAACACCGTGGCCTATGCGAAGCACCCGCTGTACATCATCCCTTATGTGTTCGACCCCATCGGCTACCAGACGATCTTCAAGGACCCCAGCTTCTACTCCTCGCTTGGAGTGACCCTCTTCGTCACCGTCGTCGGCACCGCCGTGAACATGATTCTCTCCATGTTCGGCGCTTACGCGCTCTCCCGGAAAACCCTCATCGGCCGCAATCTCTTCCTGGGACTGATCCTCTTTACTATGCTTTTCAGCGGGGGCGTCATTCCGACCTATCTAGTCACCAAGGACCTGGGGCTGGTCAACAACATCTGGGTCATGGTTCTGCCCTCTGCCATCAGTACATACTACCTGATCATCATGAAGAACTACTTTGTGTCGCTGCCCGCAAGCCTGCTGGAGGCAGCCAAGCTCGACGGCGCGAATGAGTTCACCATTCTGGTAAAGATCATCATTCCCATCTCCATGCCCTTCGTGGCCACCTTCTTCCTCTTCTATGCCGTGGAGCGCTGGAACGAATGGTATCAGGCTTATCTCTACATCAACAAGACCGACATTCAGCCCCTGCAGATTTATCTGCGCAATGTGCTCATCAGCATGAGCAACAACCTCTCTTCGATTGCAAAGCAGATGCTGCAGGGCCACACGCAAAAGGTCAGCACCCAGGCCATCCAGATGGCGACCATCGTCGTCACCACCGTGCCGATTATCTGTGTCTATCCCTTTGTGCAGAAGCACTTTGTCAAGGGCGTTATGATCGGCGGCATCAAGGAATAAAACGCTCCGGCGTTTTAGAATAACAAACAGGAGGAAATCGAAATGAAACTAGCAAAAAGGTTCTTAGCACTGTTCCTTTGCCTGGCATGCCTGGCCATGGTCATGGCCGGCTGCGGCAACACTGAGACCCCCTCTTCCTCGGCGGCGCCCGAATCGACGGGCGAATCCCAGGCGGAGGAATCCAAGCCTTCGAACGAAGAGCATCTGACCATCTCCGTCGGCTACTGGGACGTGGAAGCCGCGCTGGCCAACCGCGAGACCGACACTGTACTCAAAACCATCGAAGAAAAGTTCAACGTGACCTTTGAACCCGTCAACGTGACCTGGGACGACTACGGCCAGAAATTCCAGCTGTGGGCTTCCAGCGACTCGCTGCCCGACATCTTCGCCAGCGACGTCAGAACCACCTCCACTTTCGCCGAATGGGCCAACGACGGCCTCCTGCGCGAAATTCCCGAGGACCTCTCCGCTTATCCCAATCTGCAAAACTATGTCAAGGACAATCCCGAGACGGACACTTGCATGGTAAACGGCAAAATGTACTGCCTTTTCCGTCAGACCTACACCGAGCAGGCCGAGACTGTGGAAGACCGTTCCATTGTCTACCGCTGGGACCTTGCCCAGGCGGCCGGCGTTGAAAAGGAACCCACCAACTGGCAGGAATTCCAGGAGATGATCCAGGCCATCATTGAGGCTGACCCTGAGGGCAAGAACATCCAGGGCATGACTGCCTGCGGCGCTGACTTCCCCGTGGGCGTGTTCTTTACCTACAGCATGCCGGCGGCCGTTGTCGGCGGCAACACCTTCCGCTGGGTGGACAACGGAGACGGCACCTATGTTCCCGCCTATTTTGCCGGCGAAAACCTGGGCGACGACGCGCTCGCAACCTGGGAGCTGCTGCGCGGTATGTATGAGGACGGCACCATCGAAGCCGATATCGCCCTCGGCACCACCGAGACGGCCTACAACAAATTCCTCAACGGCCAGTGCGCCGCCATGCTCGCCACCGGCTTTGCCGGTCCTTGGGACGGCATGATTCAGTACTGGGAAGAGGTCCACGGCACCAATTACACCGACGCCGTCAAGTGCCTTGACCTGATGCCCAGCGTGGACGGAAACACCTACTACTGGATGTGGGATTACGCGTGGAGCGAATCCTACTTCTCCTCCAAGGTGGACGACGAGAAGTTCGACCGCATTCTGCAAATCTACGACTATCTGCTGTCTGAGGAAGGCATGCTGCTCAGCCGCTACGGCGTTGAGGGCGAAACCTACGAAATCATCGACGACAAGTACATCCAGGAAAGCCCCGACCTGAGAACCACCTTCCCCAGCATCAATCTCTTCCACGACCTTGCTGCGTGGACGCCTCCCGGAGAGCCCTATGAGTACGTTTCCCTCGTTCCCGAGGACATTCAGGCCATCTGCGACGCCCGCGTCGAAGCGGCCCGCAACGCCGACGTCCCCGAATTCGACACCCGCTACACCGACATCTTCGTCTCCCTTGGCAGCGAGTTCGGTCTAACTCTGGCCGATGATCTGATGACCATCATGACCGGCGACCGCCCCGTTGCGGAGATGTGGCAGGAGATCATCGACGGCTACAAATCCCAAGGGCTGGAGGATTACATCCAGCAGGTGAATGATAAAGCGGAAGAGCTGGGCTACAAAGATTAATTTGCACGATTTTCTGCGCGCGTAAAGGCGCGTGAATTGCCAGCAGGGCGCGGACCGCAGTATCTTACGGTCCGCGCCAGCGCATTCCAAAAACAGACAGTCCGGGAAAACAACGCGAAAGGAAGCGTAGGACCGGCTCACATCCGCACCCCGGCAGCCGCTACAGAGGTGGTTTGCGCGTAAACGGCATCCTTTTTTAATCCCGGCGATTATTTTTTGATGGTTTGGGGAGACACAAACACATGGAAACACCTTCTTTTCAAGGCGTGCTCACCGCGCGCGAGGAATTTCTTTACCCGGATACGCCGTTGTCCGTTCTGCCGTCCCGGCTGGAGCTTTCCATGCCGCGCAACGGCCGTCCGGGCATACAGCTTCTCCTTCAAACGGACGCGAAGGAGGTCTCCCTTTCCCTTTCCGGGGAAGGGTTTTCCCCGGAATGGTTCCGGATGCTCTCCGTTCCGGTAGAATACAACACGGGGGACGGAACCGAACAGGGCGGCGCGATGGTTCTGGAAAAGCGGCCGGAGCGCAAGCCCGATTACGCGGTCAGGCTGGCGCCCTTTTGGGTGTATGACTGTCTGCAGCCCGCTCCCGGCGGCTGTATGCCGGCGGAAAACGGACGAATCGCCTGCTATTTCTGCCTGGCGCCGCAGCCCGATCTTCAGCCGGGCGAGCATCGCCTGACGCTGCGGGCGCAGTGCGGAGGAGCGGTCTACGCCTGCGAGCTGACCGTCCGGGTGTACAGCGTCCTCATCCCGCAGGACATCTTCCCGGTGACCAACTGGTTCAGCCTGGATGCCATCCGCCGGTTCCATCACGTGGAGGACGGCACCGCGGAATACTATGAGATGGTGCGAAAGTACGCCCGCGCCATGCGTCGGATCCATCAGACGATGTTTTACCTAGAGCTGGATGGCGCCTGCGTCGTCTCCCGCGCGCCGTACCGCTTTGATTTCAGCTATCTGCGCCCGCTGATTGAATGCTTTTTCGATGAAGGCATGAAAACCCTCGAGCTCGGTCCGCTGCTCAGCCGCGGCTTTTTGCCAGACGGCATGCCGGACATGTATACCGACAGCTTCAAATGCGCCGCCGCGCCGGATGTTGCAGTCGATTCGCCCGAGGGCTATGCCCTGATGAACGAATTCGTAAAGACCCTGGCGGCCTTTCTGCGGGACAACGGCTGGGACGACCGCGTGGTCTTCCACATCCACGATGAACCGGATATCCACTACAGGGACGACCACACCCTGCAGGCGCGCAGAACGCAATATCTGCTGACGGCGGGGATTCTGCGAAAACATCTCCCCAATGTGCGCGTCATTGAAGCGGTGGAATCTACCGCTTTCCGCGGCGGCGTGGACATCTGGGTACCGGTCACGGCGAGCTATGAACGCCAGAAGGCGGCGTTTGACCAACTGACTGCTTTGGGCGAGCCGGTTTGGACCTACGTCTGCTGCACGCCCGAGGGTCATTGGCTCAACCGTTTTCTGGACTTCGCCCTCCTCAGGGGACGCCTGATCTTCTGGGGCTGTGCCGCCAACCGTCTGGCGGGCTTTTTGCACTGGGGGTTCAACCAGTTCCAGCTCGGCATGAATCCCTTTGAGGGAACGAGCTGCCCCAACCACACGGGCATCGGCACCAACTTTCCCTGCGGGGACAGCTTCCTCGTCTACCCCGGTGCGGACGGCCCCTGGCCCGGCATGCGTATGGAAGCGGCCCGCCGCGGCGCCGAGGACGCCGCGCTGCTGTGGCTGCTGCGCGAGAGCGACGAGGCGGCGCATGACCAGCTGGTCGCACAGGTTTTTACAAACAATCAGGAATACAGCGACGACCCGCAGCTCTTTGAGGACGTCTATGACGAGCTGCTGCGGCTTTTATCCCGCCTTTGGCAGGCCAAGTGTTAACCCGCGGTCTTACAGCAATCCGGCACTCTCAGAAAGCGCACCGGCCAAAATCCGGGCCGATATCTCTTAGGAAGGTCTGTTCCTTTCGCCTTACAAGGATTGCCATTTTTTAATGTCAGGCGGAAGGCCAAAAAAGGAACACAAACGTTTAAGGTATGGATTAAGAGAGGAGATCGTTTTATGCGCAATCATCCGTTCTGGGCACGACTTCTGTCACTCACTCTCGGCTTGCTGCTGCTGTTCTCCTGTGTTGGCGCGGCGTTCGCGGCCGATCCCCCCGGCAACTCACTGGAGGGTCTCACCGAGCCGGACAGTCCGTGGGATCATTTTCCCGACACTTCCGGCTTGGATACCAACAAGCTGCAAACCTATACCCCTTCCGGCAACTGGGCTTTTGCTCAGGCTCCAACCGGAACGACAAGCTTTGCCGAATTGACAGATTTGTATTACATCCCCAACTATGATACTTGGGCCGTCTCGGCCGGTATTGAAGCTGCCGGCGGTCCGGGCGCGATACGTTGGGTCGGCGCTCATTTTCACAACGACAGGCGCATCCATCTCAGCGGCGGCTATATGCCGACGATGATCTATACGGCCCCTGAAACGGGAACCATCCGAATTTCCGCAACCGATCCCATCTGGGTGGACTGGTGGAAGCAAGGCCCCAACGGCGTGCGGATTGCCGTCTATAAGTCCAACCAGCACGGTGCGGTTATCCCCGTCTGGCCGGTGGGCGAGCGCTGGCAGCTCTTAGGCGGCAGTGAAGGCGCGCCCGGCACGCCGGGCAACGAGTACGTTTTCGAGCCGTTTGACCTTTGCATTCAGAAGGGCGAAAAGCTCTATTTCGTTCTGGAATCCAACGGAAACGAAGGGGACGACGTCGCCAAGTGGAATCCCTCCGTTTCCTACCTCAACGATGAGTACGACGCCGCCAACGACCCCGCGCTGGCCATGCCGGAAACATCGGTTATGGCGGACGTCTTCCCTTATGACAGCGCACAGGACAACAACTACACCCATGGCAACGGATGGCAGATGAACGCCGCCCGAGGCAATACCTATACCGCCATGAACCATCTGAGCCACAACGACGCCTGGACACAGGCGCGCTATTTTGAATCGGACGGCGACGTGGAGGAGGGCGTTGTTCTTTGGGAGCGCGGCGTTATCAAATCCGACTACAACACTGCTGACGGCAACTGGAACAACGACGCCATGCATATGTTTCCCGCCGCCGACGGCAACGACGTAGCCTTCACCTACAAAGCGCCCCGGGACGGCGTGTTGAAGCTCAGCTTTGGCGACGCCTCCTTGGCTCAGGATGCCGCGGGCAACAAGATAGGCCTTGCCGTGTATAAAAACAACGTGCAAATCTGGCCGGAGATGGGCGTCTATACCGTCCAGAGCGACGAAGGCGGCTGGGCGGAAAAAGCGCTCGGACTGGAAGCTGTAGTTTCCGCCGTACATGCGGGCGATCTGCTACACATCCGGGCATCGCTGATCGAAAGCGTCGGCGAATACGCCCTCAAGGTTATGCCTGAGGCCGAGTACACCTCCCTGGAGTACGACGAATCACTCGACAAGGAAGCCGAGTTCAACAAGGCGGCAAAATATTCCTACACCGATCAATTCTCCGGCACCCAGGGCCAGGATTGCTGGTGGTATCTCTACGCTCCCATCGGAGAGAACACCGTCATGCAGGTCCCCTATTATCAGGACGGCTGCTGGTATGACGGCACCTGGAATTACCTCATCGCCACCATATTTGAGAACGCAGTGACGCCCGGCAGCGAATATGACGCCATTATCGCCTTCAAAGCGCCCTACACCGGAACGGTCACAACCTACCTGCAGGGCGGAGTCTGGGTTAAGGAGGACGACGGCTCCGGCGACGGCGTGCGCGTCTGGCAGCAGCTTTCGAGCGACGGCGACGTCCGGGATATCACCGAAGTGACGGAGATCGCCAACGGCGGCGCGAGCGATTTTGAGCCGGTGACCATCGACATCCGAAAAAATGAGTACATCTACTTCCGCGTCAATCGCGGTGCGGAAAACAACTGGTTCGACGAAACTTACCTCAACCCGGGTGTACAGTATACCAGCATCGATTTTGACGACCCGGGCATTGAGGAAGGTCCCGCCGCCGAGCGCAAAGAGCCTTCGGTCGGTCACAACCTGGAAGAAGGAATCTTTCCGATGACCGGCCGTGATTTTGCAGATGCGCAGACTTATTCTCTGACCGCCGCCGAGCTGACGGCCAGAATTCAGGCGGGCGACCTCGAAGAAGGAGCCGTTTATGAAGTGACCGACCATCTGAGCCTGTTTTTCAACGGAATCAAGGAAGAAACGGTCTACGATCTTCGGAACATCTGCATCCGTACCTCCCCGAGCGGCTATTCCTACAGCGGAACCAATCCGGACGCCGAGGGCCGGTATGCGATCTTCCTTGCGAACAACGAGGCTCCCGTGACTCTTCGGAACTTCACGCTGGAGGTAAGCGCATGGGACGGTTCCGACAAAACGCCCGAAGAGGCGGTAAACACATGGAACTGCGCGGGGCTGACGCTGGAAAAGGTGGAAATCAAGGGAAAGGCGGATTACGCCGTCCACAGCGTCAACAGCAAGATGGATGCGCAGACCAGCCTCATCAGCTGCCGCATTGAGGGCGCGTTCGGAGAAAGCGCCCTCGCCTTCCACGACAATAGCGAGGGCAACGCCGCAGCGACTCCGTCGGTAACCGGCAGTTGTATCATCAACACCGACGTGGACGGCAGCGCCATTTACGATATCAACTCCTCGGGCGCTTTCTTGATGAACAACGCCCTTTCCGCCGAGGGCACGACCGTGCGACTCGGCTGCAGTGACGCCGTCGTCCAGAACAACAGCATAGAGGGAGACATTTCCCTTGCAAGCGAAGGCATCCTGCTCAACACACTGATCGCCCTCAATGAGGCGGATATCATGCGTGCCGACGGCAGCGCCCGCAACACCGTCGTACTGATGAACAGCCTTGAGAGCATCGAGTTAGACGGCGGAAACGGCGTCACGCTGGCGCAGAACAGCGTATCCGGCAATATGTCGGCGCAGAAGGTGGATTACCTGCTGATGCAGGACAACACCGTCGGCGGTGAAATCTCCACGGCCGGCTCCACCAACGCCTACGGAGACGACTTGTTTGATCCCTCGGCGCGCGCCGAGGCCGGAGTTAACGAAGACCTTCTGCCCAAGCCCAACAAGGAAGTCTTTGCGGGCATGGATTACAAGACCGACGTCCGTACGGAAAACGACGTCAAAAAACTCAAAAGCTACCTAAACGCTGCGGCGCGCAACCAGACCTACGCTATTATTCCACCCGGACTTTACAGCACCGAGGCGATCTCCCTGGCAGGCGTTGAGAACTTTGATCTCTACGCCTACGGTGTGGCGGTGGAATTCGATTCCGCCGAATGGACCGTCTTCAGCATGAACGGCTGCAAGGACGTTTCGGTCTATGGCCTTTCCATCACCCACAAAACGCACGCCAACGGTCAGGGCACCGTCATCGAAAAGGGCGACGATTACGTCATCGTCCAGTCGGACCCGGGCTATTTCCCCGACCTGACCGATTCTGACAACATCGAGACCACCAGCCCCTTTATTGAGGCCTTCCGCCCAGGCGAGACCGTCCCCTACGCCGACATTGGCTTCAAAAGCATGGAATATCTCGGCGGCGGCAAGCACAAGTGCGTGTTTGGAACCGACAGAAGCCAGGAGCTAGAGGTCGGCGGCAAAATCACCATGCGCGGCAAGGGCAGCGGCAACGTTGTTGTTATGAATGGCTGCGAAAATCTCCGCTTTGAGGACTTTAACATTCTCAGCGGCGTCTTCTTTGCCTTCAATGAACGCAGCGGATACGGC
>CABSLJ010000034.1 GCA_902478455.1 uncultured Oscillospiraceae bacterium
ATGCTAGGCAGCACCGACACATCCAGCTCCGCACCCGAAATGGCGAAGAAAAGCAGAAAAATGGGCGGGGTGACAAAGTCGGCCACCCGGTTGATGGTGTTGCCCTGCCTGACCACATTGACGAGCACCGCGCCCATCGCCATGATCAGCAGCAGGGAGGAAAGCTCCAGCAGATTGGCCACTGCAACGCCAAGGAAGATAAAGCCGCACACGATGATCAGCCGGTTGCCGTCCTTCTTGAAAAAGCGCATAGGCACGAGGAAGAGCACGCCCATCACGGCGCCGATGCCCAAAGCGCCCACAATCTCCAGAAGCGGCTTGCAGATGGTCCAGGCGATGGAACCGGATACGCCGCCGACCGCCTGCGCAACGGCCGAAGCGATGCCGAAGCCCATCAGCGCCACCGCGTCGTCCACCGCGACGACGGTCAGGAGCGTGTCGGTCACCGGACCCTTCGACTGGTACTGGCGCACCACCATGATGGTGGCGGCGGGAGCCGTCGCGGCGGCGATGGAGGATAGAACCAGCGAAAAATCGAGCGGAAAGCCGGCGATCATCAGACCCGCGAAGACCAACAGAATGGCGGCAAAGGCCTCAAAAAAAGCGATGATCAGCGGACCCGCGCCCACCTTTTTCAAGTAGGAGAGCTTGAACTCGCTGCCCACCGAAAAGGCGATGAAGCCGAGCGCCACGTCGCTGATGATGTCCAGATTGGGCAGAAGCCCTGCCGGCAGGATTTTCAGGCAGCACGGCCCCAGGACCAGCCCGGCCACCAGATAGCCGGTCACGTTGGGCAGATGGCAGAACTTTGCGAGCCGGCCGAAGATCAGCCCGCAGAACAGCAGAATGCCGAGATAGAGGAGATACTCATTTTCCAAGAGGCGCGCCTCCCATTCCTTCCACAAAGCTCAGCGGCACGCCGAAGAGGATTCCCGTGTCCGGCTTGGAGAGATCGCCCACCACGTCGCGCACAATTTCCTTTAAAACCGGAATCTTTTCCTCGGGGAGCACCGTCAGGACGGTTTTGCTCTCCTGGCGTTCGGGATTGAACATCATCCGCAGCGAACCAAAGATGTGCAGGTCCTCGTGGCTGCCGAGCACCCGCGCCATGCCGGTGCTGTCCAGAATGGTCGCGCCGCTGATGCCCCGCTCGGCGAACTCCTTGAGCAGGTCCTCGAGATACTCGGTCCGGTTGAGCACAATGACGACTAGCTGCATAAATCACACTTCCTTCTCTCTTTAGCGGCTTGTTCTGCCGTATGCAGGGGACGGAAAGCCCTGCTTCTAGAATAAGTATAGCATTCCGCCGCCCGCTCTGCCACGGCAAAGGCCACAAAGTAGCCGTTTTCTGCGGAGGAGGGGTTGTGCAACTTGAAAACGAGACGAAAAAAACGGGCGGCATTCTGTCAGAGAATACCGCCCGCCGCCATCGTTTCCGGAAAGCGGAAGGGCCGTCGGTTCGATCCACGTCCGGCGGAAATCAGAGGGCCGCGAACATTTTGGCCCCGCGCGTGCGCAGGAAGCAGAACAGCCCGGCCGAAATGGCGGCGACCACCGCCGTTGTCCCGGCAAGGAAGAGGGCGGGGGCCACGCCCGGAAGATTAAAATAAAGGACAATCGGCGCGATGGCGCTGAGCATCCCGCCCAGAAGGGCGACAAAGGTTCCCACGCTCTGCTTGATGACCGCAGTCTCGTTGGTCCAGGTGAAGTTGGGGAAAAGCAGATTGAGCACGAGGCCGAAGAGAGCGGTAAAAACAGAGTAGGCGGCCGGCGTCAGAAAGAGGAAAAGACAGCCGATGGGGTCCGGCTTCAGCACTGCGCAGAGGATGCCGCTCCCCACGGCGATGCAGGGGAGCAGCACGGTCAGATTGACCGCCGCCTTGCTCCAGAGCACCGACCGGGGGGACACCGGGAGCGACTTGATAATCCACAGGCTTTGCCCCTCCAGGGAGATGGAGCAGGCCGTCGTACAGGACATCGCAGCAAGCACCGAGACGATCAGCGGCGCGACTGCTGCGAGCAGCTCGTCAAAGCCGGGAATCTCCAACAGCTCGCCGAGGGTGTCCGTCCCCGCGAAGAGCAGCGCAAGACTGAAAATGACGAGCATAATCCCGCCGACGGCCGTGTTGAGCACATAAACGGAGGAGGAAAAATACCGCCGCAGTTCCTTTTTGTAGAGCGCCATGAAGGGGGAGGAGGTCTTCTGCTCGGTCAGGCGGAAATGTGAAACCGTCCGCCGCGCGCGCAGCAGGGTGTTGAGCCTCCGGTAGAATTTGGCGACGACAAAGACAAACAGGCCGAACCCGGCGGCGGCAATGCCGCAGAACAGCAGGAGAGACGCCGCGTCTAGGCCGTCCACCGCCCGCATGTAAAGACCTGTCAGCGGATAGATGCGGTCGGCCATTCCGGTCAGCTGTGAGCCGAGCTGCTCAAACTGCGCCTCGCTCATGCTCCCCATGTTCATCGAAAGGAGCATCGCCCCGCAGAAGGCGGCCAGCGCAAGCAGGAGGCTGATCAGATTGGAGCGCCTGAAGCGGGAGGAGATCAGACTGATGACCGCCCCCACAATCGTCGCCAGGATGATCGGCGGCAGCGGCATGAGCAGCAGTGTGACGAGGAAGACGGGATAAAAGGCGAAGGCGGGGGAGACCCGCTGGCAGTACACCGCTGCGGCCGGCAGCATGACCACCAGACAGAAGGCGATGTTCATCCCATAGAGGATGAGCACGCGGCTGGCCACCACCGTCCGTTCGGGGATGGGCAGGGAAAGAATCTGGTCGTAGTCGCGGTAGGTAAAGAGGATGGAGCTGACCTTGTAAATGGTGGTAAAGAAGACGATCAGCGAGGAAACGGCCATCATCAGCCCCAAAAGCAGTCCCATGGCGTTCATCGCCTCAAAGGAGTCGGCCAGGATGGCGCTGTACAAGTAGGAGGTAAAGAGCAGAGAGGCCGCCACGAATATCATCAGAATGCCGAAGGAGAGCATCTTGCGTTTTTCCCTGGGGTCTCTGGAGTGGAGCGCCCGGTTGACGCCGAAAGAATTGAGCAGATGGACCTTTAAAAGAAGATTCAGTTTATTCATCGTCAATCAGCTCCATAAATACGTCTTCCAGGCTCTGGTCGCCCTTGACCTCCTCGGTCCTACCGCAGGCGACCAGACGTCCGCCCTTGATGATGGCAATCTTGTTGCACAGCTTTTCGGCGACGTCGAGCACATGGGTGGAAAAGAAGATGGCCCCGCCCGCCGCGCACAGCTCGTGCATGATCTCCTTGAGAGTGTGGGCCGCCTTGGGGTCGAGTCCAACAAAGGGCTCGTCGAGCACCAGCAGCCTGGGCGAATGCAGGAGGGCGGAAATGACGGCCAGCTTCTGCTTCATGCCGTGGGAGTAGGAAGAGATCAGGTCGCCGAGATTTTGCGTCAGCTCAAAGGCGTCACCGTATTTTTTCAGCAGGCGGCTGCGCTCCTCGGACGGCACGCCGAACACGTCTCCGATGAAGTTGAGATACTGGATGCCGGTCAGATGTTCGTAAAGGTCGGGATTGTCGGGAATGTAGGCGGTGATCCGCTTGCATTCGACCGGGCGCTCCCTGACCGGGATGCCGTCAATCTCGATGTTTCCCTCCTCAAAATCGAGCACCCCCACGATGGCCTTGATGGTGGTGGTTTTGCCCGCGCCGTTGTGGCCGATAAAACCGAAAATATCCCCGGCCTCCACCGTAAGGCTCAGGTTGTCCACGGCTTTCCTGCCGCCCTTGTAGGTTTTTGTAAAGCGATCAATCTTCAGCATGAGACTTCTCTCCTTGTGTCTTTTTCGCATGAGGCCCGGACGCTTTGGCGTTTCCCGTATGGGCGCCGAGAGGATGGCAAGCTATCTGTTGATTATAGTGCCTTGCTTGAGAATTGTCAATTTTCCTTCCGATCTCCCGTCTGCTGCAGAGGGGTGGACCGGAAGCGTCCGGAAAGCAGATTCCTTTGAGGCATCATGTCCGCGGGGCTTTTCTTCCCGCCGGAAATCTGGTATTCTAAAACTGAAACAAAACGGCCGCCGCCCTATCCGGTGCGGCAGGCGGGCGGCCGGAAGGAAAAGCAAAGGAGAGGGAAAGTGAAATGATCCGCACAATTGTGTTTGATATGGGCAATGTTCTTCTGCGTTATTCTCCGGTGGAGATCGTCCGCAGCGTGCTGGGCAGCCATCCCCGTGAAGATGACCTCGTCCGCGCGGTTTTCGGCGCGCCGGAATGGTCCCGGCTGGATGAAGGCGTGCTCACCGACGGGGAGGCTGCCGCCGCGATGGCCGCCCGCAGCCCGGGGCTTGAAAGGGAAATACGCCGTGTTATGGCCGACTGGCCGCAGGGAATGCGGCCGGTGCCGGGGATGGAGGAGCTGGTCCGCACGCTCAAAAAGCAGGGCTACGGCCTCTATCTGCTCTCCAACGCCTCCGGGCGTTTTCACGAATACTGCGCGTGTTTTCCCGTTTTTTCCTGTTTTGACGGCCTGCATATCTCGGCCGACCTGCGGCTGCTCAAGCCCGACCCGGAAATCTACCGGCAGGTATTGGAGCTCCACGACCTGCGTCCCGAGGAAAGCCTGTTCATCGACGACCTGGCGGAAAACGTCGCCGGCGCGAGAGCTGCGGGGATGTTCGGTCTGCGCTTTACGGATGAGCCGCGCCTGCGCGCCGACCTCGAACACATGAGGCTTTTGTGAGTGACGTCCGGGTCTTGGACGGTATAATTGTACGCTTTAAGTTCAAATTAAGGTTCCGGCGCTAATATTTCAGAGAAAGTCTTTCACAAGCCTGTATTCTGTGCTGCACGTTTATGTTGCTGTGCCCTGAAGGGGGAATCGTCATGCGGCTGCTGCTGGCCGAGGATGAAAGGGAGCTTTCCAATGCCCTTTGCGTCCTGCTGAAATACAACAATTATTCCGTGGATGCCGTGTATGACGGCGCCGACGCCCTCGAATACGCGTTGTTGGGCGGCTACGACGTCATCCTTCTGGACATCATGATGCCAAAGCTCGACGGTCTGACCGTCCTCTCCCGCCTGCGGGAAAAGGGCGTTTCCACACCTGTGCTTCTGTTGACCGCCAAGTCGGAGATCGACGACCGCATCACGGGGCTGGACGCGGGAGCGGACGACTACCTGACCAAGCCCTTCGCCATGGGGGAGCTGCTGGCCCGCATTCGCGCCATGACCCGCCGCAGGGGCGACTTCGCCCCCAACCTTCTGCGTTTTGGCGATCTCTGTCTGGACCGCGCTTCCTACGAGCTTTCCAGCGGCGGCGGTTCCCTTCGCCTGGGAAACAAGGAGTACCAGATGATGGAACTGCTCTTGACCAACCCCAACCGACTCATTTCCACCGAACGGTTTCTGGAGCGGGTCTGGGGCTACGATGCGCAGGCGGAGATCAACGTCGTCTGGGTTTACATTTCCTATCTGCGCAAGAAACTCGCCGCAATCGGCTCCACGGTGGAGATCAGAGCCGCCCGCGGCGTCGGGTACACGCTGGAGGAAGGGAAATGATCAAGAAGCTGCAGCGGAAATTCGTGCTGATCGCCACGGGCTCCCTGTTGGCGGTCCTGCTGCTGGTCCTGGGGGCGGTCAATGCCGTCAACTTCTGCCAAATCAACCGGAAGGCGGACGGCATACTGCTCCTCCTTGCGGAGAACGGCGGAAAGTTTCCCGAACCGGAGCCGGGCAGGCCTCACAAGCCGGACAAAAGCCCCGGGTTCCAGATGACGGAGGAAACCCGTTTTGAAACCCGGTATTTTACCATCCGGGCCGACGCTTCCCGCGTTGTCACGCAGATCGACACCGGCCATATCGCCGCCGTCACCTCCTCACAGGCGAGGGAGTACGCCGAGCAGGCGCTCTCCTCGGGAAGAACCTCCGGATACAACGGCTACTACAAATATCTCATCACAGAGACCGCTTCGGGCTATCTCGTTGTCTTTGTCGACTGCCGGTCCCAGATGCAGACCGGCATGACCTTTCTGGCCGCTTCCCTTGTCATCGCGCTCGCCTGTCTGCTGCTGGTCTTTCTGCTCGTGAACGTCTTTTCCCGTCGGGCCATCCGCCCGGTGGTCGAAAGCATGGACAAGCAGAAGCGCTTCATCACCGATGCCGGTCATGAGATCAAAACCCCGCTTGCCGTCATTTCGGCCAACACGGAGGTGCTCGAGCTGACGAACGGACAAAATGAATGGACGCGGAGCATCCGCAATCAGGTGAAGCGGCTGGGAGATCTCGTTCAGCAATTGCTGACCCTCGCCGGAATGGAAGAGGGAAAGAGTCAGACCGTCTTCGCCGATTTTTCCCTGAGCGACGCCGTCCTGACCGCCGCCGAGCCCTTTGCCACGGTCGCCGGAGCGCAGTGCAAACGGTTTGCGCTGGACATCCGGCCGGGATTGCGCCTCCATGGGGATGAGAGTGCCGTCCGCGCTCTTGTATCCATCCTGGTGGACAACGCCGTCAAATATTCCAATGAAGGGGGAGAAATCCGCGTTTCTCTGACCGGCAACGGTAAAACCTCCACGCTGGAGGTGTACAATACCGGCGACCGGCTCCCGCAGGGCGACCTTTCCCGCCTGTTTGACCGTTTCTACCGGGAGGATTCCTCCCGTTCGCGGGAGACGGGGGGCTACGGTCTGGGACTCTCGATTGCCCAGGCGATTGTCGCGGCGCACAAGGGGAAAATCACCGCACAGAATGAAGACGGCTGCGGGATACGCTTCGTCGTCGTCTTCTGAAATGTTTCAAGAAAACAGCACAAAGGCCGGAACCCGGCGCGCCGGGCTCCGGCCTTTGTCTTTGCACTTCGGCTGCGGGAGAAAGTTTAAATTCTCGTTAAATTTTCTTTAAGTTGGTTTTAGGTTGAGCGGATATTCTGGAATCAAAACCACAGGGGGAACGGCGCTTCGTTTCCAAAACCATCCTGTGCCGGATACCGGCGGGCGCATGCTGAGCAGCCGACGTCCGGAGAGAAGGGGGAGCCCGCATGACCGGCTACCAGGATTGCTTTAAACGGTATGAAAAGAAATACCTGCTGTCTGAATCGCAGTACAGACGGCTGTCCGTGGCCCTCATGGATCACATGAAACCCGACCGCTACAGCAAAAGCCTCATCTGCAACATTTATTACGACACGCCCGACCGCCGTCTGATCCGCGCCTCGCTTGAAAAACCGGTGTACAAGGAAAAGCTGAGGCTGAGAAGTTACGGCCTTTCAGACGGTGAGAGCCCTGTTTTTCTCGAACTCAAAAAGAAATACAGGGGCGTTGTTTACAAGCGCCGCGTGTGTCTGCCGCTCAAGGAGGCCGAACATTTCCTGCAGAACGACGGTTCACGGCTGCCGTCCACTCAAATCGAACGGGAGATTTCCTGGACGCTCTCCTTTTACAACCTTCTGGAACCCGCCTGCTTCCTTTGCTATGACCGCACTGCCCTCACGGGACAGGAGGACCCGGGGCTGCGCGTCACCTTCGACTCGGGCATTCTCTGGAGGGAGGAAGCCCTCCGGCTGGACGCGGGCGTCTGGGGCAATCCCCTGCTGCGTCCCGGACAGCGCCTGATGGAGATCAAAATCCCCGGCGCAATGCCCCTGTGGTTGTGCAATCTGCTGGATGAGCAGCGGCTGTACCCCGTCTCCTTCTCCAAATACGGAGAGGCTTACCTGGCGTCCCGGCGCATGGGCGCAACCTTACCGAAAGGGGAGAACATCTGTGCTTGATCAATTCTTTTCCAGTATTCTGACTTCCTCAACCGTTTCTGCGGCCGTTTCCCTGGAAGCCTTCCTGTGGTGTACCCTGTGCTCTTTGGCGCTCGGCGCGCTGATCGCGGGGGTATATCTTTTCCGCAACACCTGCAGCAAGAGTTTTGTGGTCACGCTGGCGCTGCTGCCGGCCATCGTGCAGGTGGTCATTATGCTGGTCAACGGCAACCTGGGCGCCGGAGTGGCCGTTATGGGGGCCTTCAGTCTGGTGCGCTTCCGCTCGGTGCCGGGCAGCGCGAGGGAAATCTGCAGCATTTTCCTCGCCATGGCCGTCGGCCTGGCCACGGGGATGGGCTACCTTGCCATCGCGGCTCTTTTCACCGTAATAATCGTTCTGATGGACCTCCTTTATACCCTTTTTTCCATCGGAGAGCCCAAGAAGACCGAACGAGAGCTTAAAATCACCATTCCGGAAAGCCTCAATTACACCGATGTATTTGACGATCTCTTTTCCCGCTATACCTCCAAATGGGAGCTTTCTCAGGTTCGCACGGCCAACATGGGAAGCCTTTACAGGCTGACCTACCGCATCCGGCTCAAGGACGCGGCGGAAGAAAAGGCGTTCATCGACGACCTGCGCTGCCGCAACGGCAATCTGGAAATTTCCTGCGGGCTGCCCTCCCTCGGACGGGAGGAGCTTTGAGCTTAGAAATACCGTGCCGCCAGTCGACCGGCGGCGGAATTTGTCCGCTCCGCCGGCAATGAAATGAGGTGTATATCATGAAACGCATGCAAAAGGGCCTGGCTCTGCTGCTTTTTACCGTATTTCTCTCCGCGCTGCTGTTCGGCTGCGGAGAGGAGCAGACGACCTCTTCCACGTCCTCCGGCGGCGGGGGAGGGGATTCTTCGCAGACGGCGTCCACTGGTGAAACACAGACCGACGCCGCGCTCGACGTCGACTTCACCGCACGCGACCTGGACGTCGGATATGACGAAAGCACCGCCACGCGCGTCACTCTTTCAGGGGACAGCATTGTGGTCTCCGGTGCGGGAGCGTCCGCCTCGGGCAGCGTTCTCACCATCACAGAGGAGGGAGTCTATCTCCTCACAGGTTCTCTCGATAATGGACAGATTGTTGTCGACGCGGCCGACACGGCCAAAATTCAGATTGTGTTTGACAACGTCTCCATTCACTGTGAGGAGCACGCCCCCCTCTTCATCAGGCAGGCCGATAAGGTTTTCCTGACCCTCGCGGAAGGCAGCGAGAATACCCTGACCGACGGGGAGAGTTATGTTCTGCCGGACGAAGACAGCAATGTGGACGGCGTCATCTTCAGCCGCGCCGATCTGACCATCAACGGCGGCGGCGCACTGAACATCACGGCCAGCTACAAGCACGGCATCGTCTCCAAGGATGATCTTGTAATCACCGGAGGGAGCATTTCGGTGACCGCTGCGGGCGGCGGGCTCTACGGAAAGGACTGCGTCAAAATCGCCGACGGCGTTTTTATCCTCAATACCCAGACCGACGGCATCCAGTCGTCCAACGCCGAGGAGGCCGGACGGGGATACGTCTATATCTGCTCCGGACGCTTTACCATCACCGCAGGGACGGACGGCATTCAGGCGGAAACCGCCCTTTTGATCGATGGAGGGGAATATACCATCACCACCGGCGGAGGCAGCGCCAACGCCAGCATGAACAGCTCGGGCGAGGTCCGCCCCGGCTGGGGCCAGTGGGGACCGGAGACGGCCGCCGTCCAGACGGACGACAGTGCGGACGCCAGCGCCAAAGGCCTTAAGGCGGGGACCTCGCTTACGGTCAACGAGGGCGTCTTCACCATCGATTCCTCCGACGATTCCCTGCATTCCAACGGCGACCTGACCCTGACCGGCGGAACGTTTGACATAGCCTCAGGGGACGACGGCATGCACGCCGATTCAAGCCTGATGATCTCAGGCGGAACCGTCGGGATCACCAAGAGCTACGAAGGCATTGAGGGAATGACCGTAACTATATCAGGCGGAACGATCAGCCTCACGGCAAGCGACGACGGCGTCAATTCGGCCGGTGGGAGCGACGGTTCCTCACTGAACGGCCGGCCGGGCCAGAACGGTTTTGCCGCCGTCAATACGGATTGTTTTGTCTCCATTACGGGCGGCGTGCTCACGATCGACGCCTCGGGCGACGGGATTGATTCCAACGGCAGTCTCACGGTTTCCGGCGGAGAGGTCTATATCAACGGCCCGACGGACAGCGGAAACGGCGCGCTCGACTGCGAAGGAGAAGCGAGCGTCTCCGGCGGCGTGGTCGTCGCGGCGGGCAGCGCCGGCATGCGATGGGATTTTCGGAAAATTCTTCCCAGTGCTCGTTGCTGTACAATTGGTCCTCCGCCTTCTCAGGCGGCACGGCCGTCACCCTCAGCGACCAAAGCGGAAACGTGGTCCTGTCCTATACGCCGCAAAAGAGCTTTCAGTCGGTGGTGCTCAGCGCTCCGGAGCTCGTGCAGGGGCAGACCTATAGCCTCTCCTGCGGCGGTCAGACAGTGGAAGTCACCCTCTCATCGGTCTCTACTTCCAATGGTGGAGGCGGCATGGGCGGTATGACCGGCCGTCCCGGCGAAATGGGCGGCCAGCCAGGCGAAATGGGCCCAGGCAGACGCTGACACGCTCGATTCGAGCGGCACAGTTAAAATATTGCAAAGGCCTCCGGCCGCAGACAACGCCTGCGGTCGGGGGCGCGTGGTTTTCGGGGAAAATGCTATCTGCCGGTCTGCGCCCACCGGAGAGCTTTGATCTCCAACGCTGTGACAAAGGCGTCCTTGCCGTCGCAGTAGCCTTCGATGTCATAGGGATACCGCTTGGCGAGCGCGGTTTTAAGCGCTCCATAGGCGGCGGCCTCCTCCGGGTGGGTTCGCAAATAATCCCGCACCGCCAGATGGCGTTCGATGTCCCGTTGGTTGCTTTGCGCAAAGATGTGCACCTGATGGGTGCGCTCGTCGCCTCCCTTGCGAAAATACCGCCTGCCCGGAATGCCGAATTCCCCCAGGCATTCGTAGCCGGCCTCCTCGAAGAGAGGAAAGAGCGGATCGACCAATGTGACGTCGTCGACCACCGGCATGATGTCGATGACCGGCTTGGCGCACAGTCCCGGCACAGATGTGCTGCCGATGTGATGGATGGCAACCAGCCGTTTTCCCAGAATCGCGCGGATACGTGTTGCCTCCTTTTCATAACAGTCGGCCCATTGCGGCCGGTAGGGCGCCACTAGAACATGCTGCGCCATTGATTTTTCCTCCTTTTCGTCTGAAAAAGATGCGCCCGCCCTCCTCCCGGCGGTTTTGGATCGTTCGTCAAAGGGAAATCCAGCGCCGGGGGAAACAAACCTCTATTTTATCTTATCACCAATTCCTGCGCAAGGAAAGGGTCGTTGGCGCATGCCTTCCGGCAAAGACCGCGACGGCGGCGTGACGGCGATTTGTGCCGTTCGGCCCAAATGGAGGCGTCCCCTCCGCGCCTTTGCAGCGGTCGGTGCGCGGCTGGGAAATCCGGCGTGAGCCGATTCCGTCATCCAATCGGGCTGCGGCTCTTTGCTTTTCTACGCGGCTGTGGTACAATAACAAGCCGGGAAGAAAGAATTTCCACGCGGTTTTCTTCCGGCCCTTTTCATGATAAAATAGAAGCGGGAGGGGGATTTCCCCGGATTCACCGTAAGAGAGGAAGAACGTACCTATGAGACTCGCCGTTATCGCCTGTGAAGTGCTCCTCCGGGAGCTGAGCGCCCTTGTCGCCGGCAGCCCGAACACCGTTTCCATGTACTGGCTCAAGCAGGGTCTGCACGATACTCCCGATATTCTCCACCAGCGCCTGGTCGAAAAGATCGCCGAGGTGGAGGCCCGTCAGGAGGAACTTTCAGAGGATAAAAAGTTCGACGCCATCGTTCTTGGCTACGGCCTGTGCTCCAATGGGATTGTCGGTCTCGGGAGTAGAACGCTCCCCATCGTCGCCGCCCGGTGCGACGACTGCATCGCCCTCTTCCTGGGTTCGCAACAGCGTTACCTGGAGGTGTTTTCCTCTCGGCCGGGGATTTATTGGTACAACCCCGGCTGGATTGAACGCGCCTTCACCCCCTCTGAGCAGTCCTATGAGAGGCGGCTGTCAGAATACATAGAGCTTTACGGAGAGGACAACGCCTCCTATCTGATGGAGCAGGAGAACGGCTGGATCAATCAGTACACCGCCTGCTGTTACATCGATTCCCCCGCCTACCGCAGCGACGCCTGCGAGGAATATGCCCGCGCCGCCGCCGATTGCTTCGGCTGGGAGTTTCTCAGAGAACCGGGGAGTAGCGCCCTGCTTTCCCGTCTGCTTTCGGGCGAATGGGAGGGGGAGGACATCCTCGTCTGCCCGCCGGGGCATACCATCGCCCTCTCCCATGACGACCGCAAAATAATCTCGGTCAACAATTCAAAATAGTACAAAAAATCACAAGATAGTAATAGAACGACTTTTCCGGGTCCAGTATAATGGAGGCAGGTGAGATGGTTGAAGGATGCACTTTACGACGCGCTCCGGGAAGCGACCGGCCACATCGAGGGAGCGATGGAGATTCCCTGCGGACTGTACGATCCGTCCATGCGGAGCCTCTCTTATCTTTCCCCGCCCGGCTTTTGCGAAGGATGCCGCCGCTGCGATTACATCAGCACCCATCTCTACGGCTGCTATGAAGCCGAGCGCTGGGACAGCAAATATATTTATTACTGCCCGATGGGTCTCGTCTTTTTGGCAAACGTTGTCCCTGCCGGCATGAGTTTTGAAGCCGGCATCGTCTCCGGTCCGCTCCTCATGGGAGAGCCCGAGGACGTTCTGCCGGAAATTCCGGAAGACCTGCGCCCTGCGGCGGTCCGGCTGCCCAACGTCTCCACCCGCCGCGCCAACCACATCTGTGAGCTCATCCACGCGGTCGCCCTCTCCCTTTCGGATGAAGATGCGCAGGCGCGCCGCAGCAGTGCGGCCGCGAGCAACCGTTTCCGCAACCAGCTCTATGAGCTTTCGGATTCCGTCCGGGAGCACGGCGCTCCCGTTTATCCCATCCAGTATGAAAAGAAGCTGCAAACCCTGATTGCAAATGGGAACAAAGAGGGTTCCCAAGAACTTTTGAACCAGCTTCTGGGCTACATCTATTTTACTTCCAACGCCGACCTGCGCATCATCAAGGCGCGGGTCAATGAGCTGCTTGTGCTGCTGTCCCGCGCGGCCATCGAGGGCGGGGCGGACGTCGACCAAATCTTCTGGATGAACAACGGCCTGATCGATGAGCTTATGAGCTTTACCGACGTCGATCACCTCAACGAATGGCTGACCAGGGTCATGCACCGCTTTGTCGGTTATGTCTTTGATTTTACCAACATCAAGCATATCGACGTCATCCATAAGGCGGTCGATTACATCAAAAGAAACTGCTCGGCCAAGCTGACGCTGGACGACGTCGCCGCCGAGGTGTTTTTGAGCAAATCCTATTTGAGCAAGATCTTCAAGGAACAGCTCGGCCAAACCTTTTCCAATTACGTCAATACCGTCCGTGTGGAGCAGAGCAAGCCGCTCCTGCTCGAAGGCAAACTGTCCCTCGCGGAGATCGCGAACATCATTGGCTTTGAGGACCAGAGCTATTTTACCAAGGTCTTCAAAAAAATGGTTGGTGTTTCCCCCGGCCGATTCAGGGAAAGCCGGGGTAAGACATATTAAGGAGGTAGCAATCCATGGAAATTTTCAACGAAATCAGCGAGATGCTGCAAAAGGGCAAGGCGCCCAAGGTTAAGGAGCTGGTAAACCAGGCGATCGAAAACGGCGCCGACGCAAAGGACATCCTTGAGCAGGGGCTGCTCGCCGGCATGAGCATTGTGGGCGAGAAGTTCAAGAACAATCAGGTCTTCGTTCCCGAGGTGCTCATCGCCGCCCGCGCCATGAACGCCGGCGTGGAGATTCTCAAGCCGTATCTGGTCCAGGCGGGCGTCGAGTCCAAGGGTACCGTCGTCATCGGCACCGTCAAGGGCGATCTGCACGACATCGGCAAGAATCTCGTCAAGATGATGATGGAAGGCAAGGGACTCAAGGTTGTCGACCTCGGCGTGGACGTCTCTCCCGAGAAGTTCATCGAGGCCGCCAAGGAGAACAATGCCGACGTCATCGCCTGCTCCGCGCTGCTGACCACCACCATGGGCGAAATGAAGAATGTTGTTGATGCGGTTAAGGAAAACGGCCTCGACGTCAAGGTGATGATCGGCGGAGCTCCCGTCACCCAGGAATACTGCGATTCCATCGGCGCATCGAGCTATACGCCCGACGCCGCCACCGCCGCCGATGTCTGCCTCGGCTTCTGCAGCTGATTGTTTTTACAGAGAGCAAAGAAAAACAGGGCCCGCCTGAAAAGGCGGGCCTTTTCTTGCGTTTCAGCGGAAATATTCCGCATTTTTCTAAGATCGAAGGCTTAAACGTCCACGCTCCGGACGCGCCGGCTGCCGCCCGGTTGTCCGGTGGGGCAATCGGACCTCGCAGCCGTTTTTTATGTCGCTTTTGCCCCTGTGGGATTAGGTCAGGATTTTAAATCGGTTGTCCGAAAGAGAAAAATCTGCTGTAATTGTAAAAAACAAAACGCGAAATTGGTGTATTTTACATCATAAAACAGCGTGATGACTAAAATTCGCTGCTTTTTTTGGCCCTCCAGAGTTGGACATTTGGCGATAAAATCGGTATAGTCAAAATAGAAGCCACTGTTTTATCAGCAGGAATGAACCTTAGAGATTACGGAAAGGAGGCCGTCCATTGGGAGCCACTTTAAAATGCGGAACCTGCCGCTCTTTTCTCACGCCGCCGCTCGGCGTGGAGCTGGAGGGCACCTTTGCCCGCCGTAAGGCATCCGGGGTTTTAAGCGATCTGGAGGTCAACACCGTTGTGCTGGATGACGGCGCCGCCGAGCTCGCCTTTCTCAGCGTGGACGTCTGTGTGATAGAGGACGCTGTTGTTGAGGAGCTTTTAAGCCGGATTCACGATGCGTCGGGCATCCCCAAGCATTGCATTTTCATCACAGCCACCCACACCCACAGCGCGCCGACCCTGGGGTCCGGCCTGTTTGACGCCGCCGAGCCCGACGTGCTCTACATCGCGCTGGCCAAAAAGATCATCGTTTCGTCGGTGGTCCGGGCGCAGAGCGCGAAACATCCGGTCACCATGACGGCCGGACAGAGCAAAAACGCCGATTATCAGTTCAACCGCCGCCTCCACCGGCCGGACGGCAGCATCATCGCCAATTTCGTCAAGGACCCGCTCATCGCGCAGGCCGTTTCCTCCGGGGAAACCGACCCGGCCCTCTTCGTCGCCAAGCTGACGGACGAGAACGGAAAGGCGGTGGCGCTGTTTGTCAACTATGGCCAGCACAACAACGCCGTCTCCTGCACCCTTATCACGGCCGATATGGCCGGCGAGATGCGCTCGATTTTGCGCCGCGTCTACGGAGAGGAGATCGTCATCCATTTTGCCATGGGAGCCGCAGGAGACGTCAACTGGATCGACCACACCAATCCCGACTGGGACGCGCTGGACAGCTTGCGCGTTTTCGGCCGGTCGCTCGCGGGCAGCGTTTTGCAGGCCGACGCCGCGTCCAGGCCGGTCGATGTCGGACATATTACCGTTGAGCGGCGGATTCTGGACATTCCCGACCGCCCGCTCCAGGACTACGATCTCTGCGACGATTTGACCTTCGGAACCGGGGAGATCGCCCAGGACAATTGGGCGGGCTACCATAGAATCCGCGACTATTACCGCGCGCATCCGGCGCTCGCCCAAAACGAGCTGGCGGTGTCGGTTGTCGCCTTCTCTCCCGAGCTGGCAATCGCCGCCGTTCCGGTGGAAATTTTCTGCGCGTTTACGCTCGATCTGCGCAAGCATTCGCCCTTCCGAAACACGATGACCTACGCTCTGACCAACGGTTACGGCGGCTATGTCTGCACGCATCAGGCTTTCCGGGAGGGAGGCTATGAGGTGCGCAAAGCGCCCGGCGGAAGTCATCTGTCCGTAGATGCGGGCTACCTCATATTCGACGAGATCAAAGACATGCTGAAGGCCGCCTCCAAGCGCGGCGGCTCCAGAGGAAAGAAAGGGGAAAATTTGTAATGGAGAACCAGAAAGAAATCGTCATGAACGGCGCGGGCGTGGAAGAACTCGGGTTTCCCATGTGGCCTCAGTTTGCGCCTGAGACGGCCGGCGACGTGGCCGAAATCATCCGCTCCGGCAAGGTCAACTACTGGACCGGCTCCAAGGGCATGGAGTTTGAAGAGGCCTTCCGCGCCTGGACCGGCGCCAAAATGGCCGTTTCCTGCACCAACGGCACCTCTGCGCTGCACATCGCCATCAGCAGCCTGGGCATCGGCCCGGGGGACGAGGTGATCGTCCCGTCCTATTCCTTCATCGCCTCCTCCTTCGCCATCGTTCAGGCGGGCGCTATTCCCGTCTTTGCCGATGTCACCGACGATCACACCATCGATCCGGCCGAAATTCGCAGGCTCGTCACCCCGCGGACCAAGGGCGTTGTGGTCGTCCATCTCTACGGCGTGGTGGCGGATATGGGTCCCATCCTCGAAATCTCCCGCGAGCACGGACTCAAGGTGATTGAGGACTGCGCCCAGTGCATCGGCGGAGAATATAAGGGAACCAAGGTGGGGCTGATTGGAGACGCCGGCTGTTACAGCTTCTGCCAGAGCAAGCACTTTACCACCGGCGGCGAGGGCGGCATGGTCATCACCAACGACGAGGAACTCGGCTGGGAATGCCGCTCCTTCCGCGACCACGGCTACGACGTCAAAACCCGTATGAGCATGTTGGCGCTGGAGGAGAAGCTCCCCTACATTCACAACCGCATCGGCTTCAATTACCGCATGACCGAGGTGCAGTCGGTCTTCGGCCTCAACGAGCTTAAGCGTTTTGATTCCTGGAATCTCAAGCGCCGCCGTGCATACGCCAAAATGTACGACGAGGCCTTCACCGGCCTTCCGGGCATCAAAAAGCTGCCGCTGAATACGCCCGAGCGCAGAAACAGCTACTGGTGGTATCCCATCATCCTAGACCTTGACGCGCTCGACATCGAAGCGCCCGGTCTCCTCTGCGAGCTGACCGATCTGGGCATCCCCTGCTACGGCATCCAGTGGCCGGAAGCCTATGAGGAAAAGGCGTACAAGGAGCTCAACGGCTTCGGCGCTGCAAAGTTTCCCTTCCACTCCGCCGAGTACACCGATCCGGATACCGTTCAGTACCGTCGGGTTTTCTGCAAAAACGCCCACGAGCTGCGCCGCTCCACCTTCAGCGTCTTCCTGCATCCCAGCTGGGAGAAGGAGCACATCGAACGGGTCATTGCCGGCGTCAGGCAGGTGCTGGCCGACCATCTCAAGTAGTTTCTTACCAACTCTGCCGCCGCTTTTAAACGGACCTTGGCGAGGAAGGGGGAAAAGACCTTCCCGCCCGCGTCTGTCCGGCGCCGTGTTAAAGCCTCCCGCGGCGCCGGGAGCGGCTGTCTTTTTTCAAGTGAGAGGCGGTTCCCCAGCGCGGCATGCCCGCATCCCCTTACTATAGGAACAGCTTACTGTGCTTTTAAAATCATATCTGAATCAACAGAAATCCCGCGGCTGCGTGAAAGGCAGACCGCGGGATTCCTGTTTTAGTATGAAAAAAAGGGAAAGCAAAGGGGAATGTACGGCATTTGTCAGCCGGTCAGGCGAACCCATTGCCGTTTTTGGCCGTTTCTCTAAAGCGCAATCCAGCTGACCGGATTCCGTACGACGAAAAAGACAACCGGCGAAATTCTTTCCGTGAGACTGCGACCTCTGCGGACCACCGTGGGAAAAAGTACATTTTAAG
>CABSLJ010000035.1 GCA_902478455.1 uncultured Oscillospiraceae bacterium
CCTCTGCGCTGTGCCGCCACGAAGCGGGCTGCGCGGTTTCCGCCGCGGAGGGCAACCGCCGGATTGCCGCGGTCTGCGCTGAGCACGAGAGGCTTCTCCCTGTGTTTACCCTGCTTCCGCCGGTGACCGGCGAGCTCGAGGAGCAGGAAACGCTCCTGGAGACCGCGCGAAGGGCGGGCGTGCAGGCCTTCCGGATTTTCCCGAAGATCATGCTCTTTTCCATCGCTCCCTACGCGATGGGGGAACTCTGCGAAATCGCCGCGGCGCTCGGCAAGCCGGTCATGATGGATATTGGAGAAGCGGCGCCCGATGAAATTCAGCGCCTGGCTTCCGCCTTTCCCAAAGTAGACTTTCTGCTTACGGCCGTCTACTACCGCAATCTGCGCTATCTCTACCCCATTTTACAGACCTGCCCCAATGTTTATCTGGAAACGGGCTTTTTAAAAACCTTCGGCTCGCTCGAGGACATCTGCGCGCGCTTCGGCGCACAGCGGCTGGTGTTCGGCTCGGGCGCGCCCTACTACGATATGGGCGGCGCGGCGGCGCACCTGCTCGCCGCCGATCTGAGGGAGGAGGACAAGGCGCTCATCGCTTCGGGCAATCTGGAGCGCCTTTGCGGATGGGGGCGGAAGCAATGAGCATAAAGCAAACCTTTTTGAAACAGCATTCTCTGAAGGGCGAGCTGGTCGTCGACCAGCACCTTCACTGCGGTCTGCCCGGAAGCTTCCTGACGCGGGGGGCCGATTTTTCCACCGTGGAAGGGGAGCTGGAACGTCTGGGCGTGCGCGCGGGCATCGTCTCCGACATCAACGCCCACGACGATCCCAAAGCGGGCAACGACCGCGTGCAGGCGATTGCCGAGGCGAGCGGCGGGCGCATTTTCGGCGCGATTTTTTTAAGCGCCAATGACCCGCAGGGGTTTGAGTCGGAGATCGAAAAACGCGTTTCCTCCGGCTGGTTTACCAGCTTCAAGATGCATCCCTCCTGGGCGGGAAGGGATGTGGACGATCCCTTCTACAAAGGCGTCTATCGGATCGCCGGGGAGCTGGGATGGCCCGTTCTCGTCCACACCTGGGGCTGCAGGGACATCGGGCTGATGGAACGGCTGGCCCGGGAATTCCCCGCGACCGTCTTTCTGGTGGGCCACTGCGGCGGCGAGCTGGACGCCTCCCTGCGCGCCGGAGAGCTCGCACGGGAATATGAAAATTTCTATCTGGATTTCACCTGCTCCTGGGGTTACGCCAATCTGCCGGAATATCTGGTGCGCACCTGCGGGGCTTCCAAAATCCTTTACGGGAGCGACGCGCTGTGGAACAGCATGACCGCCTCGCTCGGCCGCATCATCTTCGCGGATATCAGCGATGAGGACAAACGCCTCATTCTGGGCGGCAACGCGGCGCGGCTGTTCCCAAAGCTGCACGGTATCAGGTCGCTGTAGAACTCTGTTTTGCAGCGGGAGCTTTCCGGAGTGGCGGCGTTAGCTGGTTCCGGGCGGAAGGAGAGGGCTTTCAGAATGACGCAAAAAACGCTGAAGATCGCCTTTATCGGCGCATCCGGGCATTTCATGGCGGCCGTGGACGCGATGCGGAAAGACCCCGCCCTGCAGCCGGTCGGCTGCTGCGCCGGCGTGAAGGGGGAGGATTTGTCGGACATAAAAGGTGTGCTTTCCTGCCCGGAATATCCCGACTGTTCCACCCTGCTGGAACGGGAGCGCCCCGATATCGCGGTGGTGGGCACCCATTTTTCGGAAAACGCCGGTATTTGCGCCGCGCTTTTGCGCCGCGGCATCTCCTGCTACAGTGAAAAGCCGGCGGCGACCGACGCGCGCGGCCTTGCGGCTTTGGAGGAAGCGCTGCAACATACCGGCGCATACTACACCAATATGCTGGAAATGCGCGCCTTTCCGCACTTTTTGGCGATGCGCGGCGCAGTGGAGCAGGGACTGATTGGGGAAATCCGGCTGGTACACGTGCAGAAATCCTACCGCCTGGGCGTCCGCCCGTCGTTTTACACCCGCCGGGAGAGCTACGGCGGCACCATCCCCTGGGTGGGCGCGCACGCCTTCGACCTCATCCAGTGGATTTGTTCGGCGCGTCTGCACCCCTGCTTTGCACGGCACGGCGGCACGGGCGGTGCGGCCGGAGAGATGGAGAGAAGCGCCCTGTGCGCCTTTTCCATGGAGGGGGGCGGCTTTGCGAGCGCCTCCCTGGATTTTCTGCGTCCGGAGGGCGCGCCCACCCACGCCGACGACCGCATGCGCATCGCGGGGAGCCGGGGCGTGCTGGAAACCGTCTCTGGCAGAGTGACGCTGCTGGATGAACAGGGCTCCCGTGCGCTTGCTCTGCCGCGGGCGGAAAATCCCTTTGCCCATTTTGTAAATCTCGTTCGGACGGGCGAACGGTCGCCCGTCACCCCTTCGGCGGAGGAGTCGGTCGCGCTGGCCCGTCTGTGTCTGTCGCTGCGGGATATGGCGGACGCCGCCGGAGACGGCCCGGCCGGAACGGAAGACGCCCGCACGGCCGTTTGGTGAACCGGCGTTCGCCCGCCGGAGCAATGCACAAGGAGGAATTTCAGTTGTTGCCCAAGAAGACAATTGTGGAAATTTTAAAAAGCGGCGTGGTCATCCCCGCGCTTCCCCTCGCGCTCGATTCCGGCCGCAGGCTGGACGAGCAGGGCGAGCGCCTTCTGCTGCGCTATTATCTCGACTGCGGCGTGGGGGGGATTGCCGCCGCCGTCCACACCACCCAGTTTGAAATCCGGGAGGAAAGATACGGCCTGTTTGAGCCGGTGCTGCGCATCGCCTCGGAAGAGGTGGAGGCTTACCGCAGGAAAAGCGGGCGGCAGGTGCTCAAGATCAGCGGCATCTGCGGCAAAAAGGAGCAGGCGGTGCGCGAGGCGGAGTGCGCGGCTTCTCTCGGCTATGACGCCGTGCTGCTCTCCCCGGGCGGCCTTTCCGACTTGGACGAGGACGCTTTGATCGACCGCACTGAGGCGGTGGCGGGGGTGCTTCCCGTCATCGGTTTTTACCTCCAGGAAAGCGTGGGCGGCCGCCGTTTAAGCTACGATTACTGGTCGCGGCTGTGCGGAGTAGAAAGCGTGGTGGCGGTAAAAAGCGCCCCCTTCAACCGCTACCAGACGCTGGACGTCGTCCGCGCTGCGGCGCTTTCCCCGCGCTCGGAGGAGATTGCCCTCTACACCGGCAATGACGACAACATAGTCGTCGACCTTCTGACCGAATACAGCTTTCAGAAGGACGGAAAGACCTATCAAAAGGGCTTCAGCGGCGGACTGCTGGGCCACTGGTCGGTCTGGACCAGAAAGGCGGTCGAGCTGCTGGAATGGACCAAGCAGGCGAAGCAATCGGGCAATATCCCCGCGGAGCTGCTCACGCGCGCCGCGCAGGTGACCGATTCCAACGCCGCCTTTTTCGATACGGCCAACGGCTTTAAGGGCTGCATTGCCGGGATACACGAGGCGCTCCGGCGGCAGGGGCTCATGAAGGGCATCTGGTGCCTGAATCCCGAAGAGACCCTCTCGCCCGGCCAGGCGGAGGAGATCACCCGCGTGTGGGAGATGTATCCCCACCTCAACGACGACGCTTTTGTGGCGGAGGGCTTGCGCCGCTGGAAAGAATAACGGGAAGCGGAAGATACCTGCGGTGGGCCGGGCGCGCACCGCAGGTTTTTCATGCGGGAGCGGGTATCTGAAAGCATGCCCGACGATGAAACAAAGAAAGGTCGCATGTGCCATGGAACGATTTTTACAGGAAGCGCAGGAGATGGAGCAGGAGCTCATCGCCCTGCGCAGGGAGCTGCATGTCCGGGCGGAGGTGGCCGACCGGCTGCCCCAAACGGTCGCCTTCGTAACGCAGCGGCTGCGGGAGCTGGGCTATGAGCCGCGCGAAATCTGCCAGGGGGGGATCGTGGCCGTCGCAGGCGGAAAGAAGCCGGGAAAAACCTTTCTGCTGCGGGCCGACATGGACGCCCTCCCCGTGAAAGAGGAAAGCGGGCTGCCCTTTGCCTGCCACAACGGCAGCGCCCACGTCTGCGGGCACGACCTGCACACCGCCATGCTGCTCGGCGCGGCCGGGCTGCTCAAACGGCGTGAGGAGGAGCTTCCGGGAACGGTCAAGCTGATGTTCCAGCCGGACGAGGAATGGCTGACCGGCGGAAGAAATATGATCGCGGCCGGTGTACTGGAGCACCCGGAGGTCGACGCCGCCATGGCGCTGCACGTCTTTCCCGGCGCGCTGCCGGCCGGGACGCTCGCCTGCTCCAATGGCTTTGTGATGGCCTCCTCCGACCGCTTCCGGATTACCGTAACCGGCAGGGGCGGCCACGGCGCCATGCCGCACAACGCGGTTGATCCCATCACGGCGGGGGCGCATCTGTGCTGCTCTCTGCCGGCCATTCCGGCCCTGGAGGTGGACGCGCGCGAGCCTTTGATTCTGACGGTCACCTCCTTCCATGCGGGCAGCGCGCCCAACATCGTGCCGGAGACGGCCGTGCTCGAGGGCAGTATGCGGGCCTGCTCGCCGGAGGTGCGCGCCTATGGGAAGCGGCGGCTGCAGGAGATGGCCCGCTGCACGGCGGAGCAGTTCCGCTGCGGCTGCGAGGTGGCGTTCACCGGCGGCACGGCCCCCGCCATCAATGACGCCGCCCTTGCAGAGGAGCTTTCCGGCTATGCGCGGGAGGTCATGGAGCGGGTCGTCCCCTTTGAGGGGGTCATGAGCTCGGATGATTTTTCCCTCATCTGCGAGCGCGTCCCCGGCGCTTACTTCATCCTGGGGGCGGGCGGCGAGGATCCCGTCTACCGGGGAGGGGCGCTCCACAAGCCGGACGTCCGTTTCAATGAAAACGCCCTGCGGTATGGCGCGGCTCTCCTCGCCCATTGCGCGTACAAATGGCTCGCACATCACGCGCCGGCGGATGATGCGGAGAAGATTGGGAAACACTAAGGATAAAACAGGAGAGCGGGGATTGCCTGTGAAGGAAATCAGTGTGTTTGACATCATCGGTCCCAATATGATCGGCCCGTCGAGCTCTCATACGGCGGGGGCGCTGCGCATCGCCCTGATTGCGGGCAAGCTTGCGCCCGGTAGAATCGTGGAAGCGGAATTCACGCTTTACGGTTCCTTTGCCCGCACCTACAAGGGGCACGGCACCGACCGCGCCCTGTTGGCCGGTCTTCTGGGATTCGGCACGCAGGATGAGCGCATCCGGGATTCCTTTTCCTGTGCGGACAAGGCGGGCCTGCGTTACCGGTTTACCGCCGATGGAACCAAAAACGACCTGCATCCCAATACGGTGGATATCCTTCTGCGCTGTGAGGACGGGACGCAGACGCGGGTGCGCGGCGTGTCGGTCGGGGGCGGGAGCTGTCGGATTGAGCGCATCAACGGCGTGGAGGTGAGCCTTTCGGGCGACTACGCCACCCTCATCATCCGGCAAAAGGACACAGCCGGCGTGGTCGCGCGCATCACCGCCGTGCTCGGGCGGAGGGGAATCAATATCGCCTTCATGCGCCTCTACCGGGAAAGCAGAGGACAGACCGCCTATTCGATCATCGAGGCCGACGGGGACATCCCCTCCTCGGTGGCCGGGGAGATCGGCGCGCTGGAGGATATCGAAAGCGCCATGCTGGTTCAGATTTAGGAGGGAAGGGCGATGAATTTTACAAATGGAGCCGAGCTTGTCTCGCTGTGTGAAAGAAACGGCAGCACGGTCGCGCGCGAGATGCTGGCGCGCGAGAGCGAGCTTTCCGGCTTGCCGGAGGAAAAGCTCCGGGCGCGCATGGCCGAATCCTACGGCGTCATGAAGCAGGCGGTGCAGCGCTCGCTGCGGCAGGTGTCGGATACCATGGGCGGGCTCATCGGAGGAGAGGCGCAAAAGCTGTATCTGCACCGGCAGACCGGCCGTTCGGTCTGCGGACCGATCCTCTCCCGCGCCGTCACCTACGCCATGGGAACGCTGGAGGTCAGCGCCTCCATGGGATTGATTGTGGCCGCGCCCACGGCGGGTTCCGCCGGAGTCATCCCGGGCGTTTTCCTCGCCGTTCAGGAAGAATTCGGCTTTTCGGACGGACAGATGGTCGACGCCCTCTTTCACGCCGGAGCGGTGGGCTATCTCATCATGCGCAACGCCACCATCTCGGGCGCGGAGGGAGGCTGCCAGGCCGAGGTCGGCTCGGCCGGCGCCATGGCCGCTTCGGCCGTCGCCGCCCTGATGGGAGAGAAGCCCGCCCGGACGCTGGACGCCGCCGCTCTGGCCCTGGGCAACGTGATCGGCCTGGTGTGCGACCCCATCGGCGGACTGGTGGAAGCGCCCTGCCAGAGCCGCAACGCCATGGGCGCGGCCAACGCGCTGGTTGCGGCCGAGCTGGTTCTTTCCGGCGTGCCCTGCATCGTTCCCTTTGATGAGATGGTGGAGGTCATGTACCGCACCGGAAGAAGCCTTCCTTCGGAGCTTCGGGAGACCGCTTTGGGCGGCTGCGCCGCCGCGCCGAGCGCCTGCTCCCGCTGTGCGGGCTGCTGAAAGAGAGCGTACGGGCACGGCGTGGGCCGCTGGAAAAGTCCACACAAAAAACGGCAGGGGACTGCCGTGCGCGCCCTACTCATGTTCTGCTTGCCGATCCCAATATTTTTGGGATCGGCTTGTTTAGTTTCCGCCATCAGATTCGTATTGTTATTGACATGCAGCCTATGAAATGCGAAAAAAAGAAAAGAGGGAGGCGAACTATCAGGAAAAGAGAAAAATATCCCATTTATTTTGTGATCATTTCGCATATAGACTTGCATATATGTTCTTATTGTGCTATAGTGAATCATACAATTATAACAATATAAACAGGAAGGGAAGAGAGAACATGAAGCTGAACAAACGGCTGCGGCGGATCAATCGCGGCATTGCGCTTGCGGTGGCGCTGCTTCTTGCGCTTACGGGCTATATCATTTATGACACGGTCAACTTCGGCCCGCAAAAGCAGGAGATTCAAACGCTGCTGACCGACTATCTGACCGCGCTGCCCGAGCTAAACCAGCTGCCGGAGGAGTACCGCGAATTCGGCAAGGCAGTTCCCGAAGAGGTGCTCCAGGAGAAAATTCAGGAGAACAACGAGAGTTTACAAGAGCTTTTTACATACAGCTCCCGCGGCTATAATTCTTTGGAGTATATGCAGGAATCTTTTGAGCACGCCATCCGGGAGCAGGGAAAGGGCGAGGGCTTTTTCCTGGACGGCAAGGTGATCATCCGGGAGATCGCGGTCCAAAAAACAGGTCCCTCCACCGCCGATGTGGAGGCGACCTACACCATCATTTTTGATATGTCCGGAGACTGCTATTTCCACAATGGTTCATACGGCTGGGACACGGCGGACTTGCGCGGCCATTATACAGATGAGAGCCAAAGCGATGAGACCAAGCTTGATACCACCGCCCGGCGCTATACCGAGGAGATCACATGGCACCTGTCCGTCGTCAAGACACAGTCCGGCTGGACCATTTCCGATTCCTTCGGAGGAGGTTCCAGCGGCGTACAGATTGAGATCCTTGATTCAGTGGAGAAGGGTGGTTTTGTCAATGGATAGTGTACTGGAAATTAGGAATCTGACCAAATCTTTCGGCAGTAAAAAAGTGATAGACAATCTTTCCTTCTCCACACAGAAGGGGGAAGTATTCGGCTTTTTGGGACCGAACGGCGCGGGAAAGACCACGACCATCAAGATGATCACCGGTCTTCTGGAGACCGATGCGGGTGAGATCACCATCGACGGGCACAATGTGAGGACCGACTTTGAGCGAGCGATGGAAAACGTCGGCGCGATTGTGGAGAATCCCGAGATGTACACCTACATGTCCGGCCGGAAAAACCTGGAGCAGTACGCCCGGATGAGAAAGGGCGTCACAAAGGAGCGCATCGACGAGGTGGTCCGCATGGTGGGGCTGGAAAACCGCATCGGCGACAAGGTCAAAAAGTATTCTCTGGGCATGAAACAGCGCCTGGGCGTGGCGCAGGCGATTATGCACCGGCCCAAGCTGCTGATCCTGGACGAGCCGACCAACGGACTCGACCCGGCGGGCATCAAGGAGCTCAGGGACATCCTCAAAAGCCTGGCGCACGAGGAGGGGGCGTCGGTGCTGGTGTCCAGCCATCTGCTGTCCGAAATGCAGCAGATGTGCGACCGCGTGGCCATCATCGGCGAGGGCGCGCTGATTTCCGTCCGGAGCGTTAAGGAGCTGACCGAGCAGTCCGGCGGGGAACAGGCGCGCTACCGGATTCAGGTCAGGGGGAACGCCGCCGCGGCGGCGTCGGCGCTTTCCGGGTTTGAGACAGTTCAGACGGAGGAAAGCGCCCTGGAGGTCGCCCTTCCGTCCGGGACGGGGGTCGATGCCGCGGTCGCCAAACTGGTTTACGCCCAGATTGGGGTGCTGGGCGTCAGCGCGGTGGAGAAATCCCTGGAGGATATTTTCATTGAGATCACGAGCAGCGGGGGAGGAAGGCAAATTGACTAGGTTTTTCAGATTGATCAAAAACGAGTATATCAAGCTCTTTTCCAAGGTCGGCACCTATGTTCTGCTGGGAGTGCTGGTGCTGTCGGTCGTCGCTGCCGCCGCAATCAGTCTGACCCGCAGCAATGAAGACAGCTATGCTTCCAGCCGGGAGCAGTCCTACCAACACGAGGCCGATTACTACAAGGAGACCAGGCAGGAGAATTACGAGGCCTATGTGGAGCACTATAGCTATCTTGCCGAAAAGCAGATTCCCTATTACGATTGGCGCACTGCGGCAATGGACCATCTGCTGAAGGTGCGGATTGAGCTGTGCGAGTTCAAAAAGGACCCGGAGGCCTCCAAAGAGCGGATCGAAAGCCGGGAACAATATCTGGACGAGGCGATGGCCGTCATTGAAACCGGCACGTGGAGAGAATTCTTTGAACAGGCGCTGGAGTGGACCGAAAGCCTGGAGCTGCCGGCGGAGGAAGCCGAACGGCAGACGAGTCTTTTCAACACCATTTTACAGTACGACCTGGAGCCTGTGGAGAACAATGAACTCTATACGCTGGCCCGCACGATGGCGGACCAGCGGCAGGAAATGAAGGCCCTGGAGGCTGACGGAAATCAGAATTCCGAAAAGGAAAAGCGGTATCAGACCCTGCAGGAAGAGATCGCCCTGGCGCAGTACCGCCTGGACCACGGCCTGGAGACGATTGTGCAGGGAAGCAACACCTATTGGGGCTCCCCGGATTTCTGGTTTGTGATGGATACCGTCCTTTCGATGGTGGTTCTGATCAGCGTTGTGATGATCATCATCGGCGGATCGATCCTGTCTTCCGAATTCTCCGGCGGGACGATCAAATTCCTGCTGATCAACCCGGTCAAGCGCTCTAAAATCTTCCTTTCCAAGTACGTCACCGTCCTGAGCATGGGACTCGGCTGCGTGATGCTCTATTATCTGCTGGCCGTGCTGGTCACCGGCTGCTTTTACGGCTTCGGCGGGGCGGGCGCGCCCTATCTGTTTATCGGCGCGGGGAGCCGGGTCGTCGAAATTCCCGGACTTCTGTTCCTCGCGTACAAATTCCTGCTTGCGAGCGTCGGCGTCATCGTCATGTCCACGCTGGCCTTTGCCATTTCCTCGCTGTTTAAGAATACGGCGGTCTCAGTGGCGGTTTCGGTTGCGGCCCTCCTGGGCGGAAATACGCTGGTCGGTGTGCTCAAACAGAATTTTGGATTCGATTGGGCGCGTTTTCTCCTGTTTGCCAACCTGGATTTGAACGCCGTCATCAATGAGCAGACGCTGTTCACAGGGTTAACCGTCACCTTTGCGCTTGTGGTGATTGCAGTGCATCTGGTGGTTTTTTTTCTGACCGCCTGGGACGGATTTGTCCGCCGCAGGAGCATTTGAGAAGGAGAAAAGAGGGTTTTCCCGGCCGCACTGCTCAAAACGGGAAGGTACAAAAAATCTCCATTCGAAAAGCCTTCAGCCTGACACGGGCTGAAGGCTTTTCTGTGCAGCGCCGGTGTGGCGGCAAAAGCGCTTCTCTGTGTTACACGTCGGTCCGGCAGACCGCTCCGCCGCCGAGCAGCGCCTCAATTTTCAGCAGGCGGTTGTATTTGCAGACGCGGTCGGACCGGGCCGGCGCGCCGGTTTTGATCTGCCCGGCGTTGAGGGCGACGGCGATGTCCGCGATGGAGGTGTCCTCCGTTTCGCCGCTGCGGTGGGAGAGAATGGTGCGGTAGCCTTTTTGCTTTGCCAGCCGGACGGCGGCCATGGTCTCGCTTAAGGTGCCGATCTGATTCGGTTTGATCAGAATCGCGTTGGCGCTGTGCAGGTCAATGCCCATTTGCAGCCGCTGCGGATTGGTGACGAACAGATCATCGCCGACGATCTGCGTTTTTGCACCGAGCAGGGCGGTGATCTCGGCAAAGCCGGCGAAATCCTCCTCCGCCAGCGGATCCTCGATGGACGCCACTGGATAACGCCGGCAGAGTTGCTCAAAATAAGCGATCAATTCCTTTTGGGAAATCTGCCTGCCGCGCTTGGGAAAGCGGTATGCGCCCTCGTGCGCCCATTCGCTGGCCGCCGCGTCCAGCGCGATGTCGACCTCCTCGCCCGGACGGTAGCCGGCCTGCTCAATCGCCTCCACCAGCAGCTGAAGCGCCTGCTCGTCGTCCTCCAGGTCGGGAGCAAAACCGCCCTCGTCTCCCACCGTGGTGGACAAACCTCTGGATTTGAGAATCCGGCCGAGCCGGCGGTAGACGTCGGTACCCATCCGCATGGCTTCCCGAAAGCTTTGAGCGCCTACCGGACGGATCATGAACTCCTGAATGTCGACGTTGTTGTCCGCATGCGCGCCCCCGTTGAGGATGTTCATCATGGGAACGGGCAGAGTGACGGCGTTGATTCCGCCGATATAACGGTAGAGCTCCATCCCCGAGGCGGCCGCGCCGGCCTTTGCGCAGGCGAGGGAGACGGCAAGAACGGCGTTTGCACCCAGGGAGGCCTTGTTTTCCGTCCCGTCCAGGCGGAGCATTGCCTGATCTATCGCGTATTGGTCCAGCACACATCGGCCCTCTAAAGCGCGGTGAATCGCCCCGTTTATATGGCCGGCGGCTTTTTCCACACCCTTGCCGTCGTATTCCCGTTCGCCGTCCCGCAGCTCGCACGCCTCATATTTCCCGGTGGATGCGCCCGAGGGAACGCTGGCGCGGGCGGAGATTCCGCTTTCCAACAGGACCTCCGCCTCTACGGTGGGCGTTCCTCTCGAATCAAAAATCTGTCTGCCGGATACTTTTTTGATCGCAGTACAATTCATGGATGCTGCCTTCCTTCTTCTGTGGTTTCGGGTTTAGGATGCGCTTCTGCGGTGTTTTTATGAGCCGGCATACGGTAAAAACGTCCGGCGCGCCTCGCCGGGCGACCGTCGGAACAAAACTTTGGCGGCGTTCGTAGGCGACGGGACAGAGCCGCGGTCCGGCGCCTTCCGGAGGAGTTCATACCATGCGGGAGCTATTGACAAGATCCTGTTTTCCGGATACGATAAACTCATCAACCCTCTTTTACGGGAGGAACCCGGCGAGCGGCGGCTGAAAGCGGAGAGGACGTCCGCTGTGCAATTGCCCGGCTGTGCCGTGGACCTGCAGGAAAAAACGGTTCCGGCAGGGCGCGGGTCGGGAAAGAAAGGATGAAGTACCATGGATTTTGAAGTGTTTGCGGCGGACAACCTGCAAAAGATCCGTCTGGGCGCAAAGCGGCCGGAAACGCCCGCGTATCAGAGCGACCGTTGTATGGAAAACGAGGTTTTTTCCTACCAGCTGGTTCACACCGCCCGTCTGGATATGGGTACGCCCAAGGCGGCCATGCGCCTGGAGGTGGAAGGCGCGCTTGCGCCCTATGTCACTGTGTATGAGGTGGAGCACGTGCCCTCCGCCCTTCCGGCTTATCCCGACCACGACTTGAACTACATCGCCGATCAGCCGGGACTTTTTCCGGACCCGCTGTTTCCCCTGGAGGATAATAGCTTCTTTACGCAGCGCAGCTATTACAGAAGCCTGTGGGTGGAGGTAAAGCCGGACGAGCGGTCTCTGCCGCCGGGCAAGCATGTGATTTCCATACGCTTTATAGAGGAAAAAACAGGGGAGACCGCCGCCCGCAACGACTTCGCGCTGGAGGTACTGCCCATTTCCCTGCCGGAGCAGACGCTGATCCACACCGAATGGCTCCACTGCGACTGCATTGCCAACTATTACGGGGTGGAGGTCTTTTCCGAGCCCTTCTGGGATAATACGCGGCGCTTTGTCCGCACCGCCGTGGCCCACGGCATCAACATGATCCTGACCCCGGTGCTCACGCCGCCTCTGGACACTCAGATCGGCGGAGAACGCCGGACGGTTCAGCTCGTCGACATCAGCCGCAAGGGAGAAACCTACAGCTTCGATTTTTCCAAGCTCTCCCGCTGGATAGAGATGTGCCGCGAGGAGGGAGTGCGCTACTTCGAGATTTCCCATCTTTTTACCCAATGGGGGGCCGAGCACGCTCCCAAGGTGATGGTTCGCCTTGAGGACGGAACGCTGACCAGGCTGTTCGGCTGGGAAACGGACGCCCTGAGTCCCGAATATGTGGAGTTCCTGCGGCAGTTTTTGGCTGCCCTGACGGGCTATCTGGAGGAGCGGGGCTTGCGCGAGCAGGTGTTTTTCCACGTCTCCGACGAACCGGAAATGCAGCATCTGGAAAGCTACCGGCGGGCGCACGAGATTGCGGAGCGCTTCCTCAGTGGCTACCCGATCATAGACGCCCTGTCCGACTTTGAATTTTATCGGCGCGGGATCCTGGACAGGCCGATCCCGGCCACCAATCACATCGATCCGTTTCTGGAAAGCGGCGTTCCCGGCCTGTGGACCTACTATTGCTGCGGGCAGGGCGTGGATGTTTCCAACCGCTTTTTCGCCATGCCGAGCGCGCGGTGCCGTGTGATCGGCATGCAGATGTTCCGCCACAACATCAAGGGCTTCCTGCACTGGGGCTACAATTTCTATAACACCATGTATTCCCGCAAGGCCATTGATCCCTACGCCGTCACCGACGGGCAGATGGCCTTCCCGTCGGGAGACACCTTCCTGGTCTATCCCGGAGAGGGTGGAGAGCCGGTGGCCTCTATCCGCCTGAAGGTCTTTCAGCAGGCGCTGCAGGACTACCGCGCCTTTCAACTGGCCGAGCGCTGCTGCCCGCGGGAGGAGCTCAACCGGATGCTGGATGAAGCCTTTGGCGAACCGCTTACCTTCCGGGTTTGTCCCTCCGGCGCGGAGGAGCTGCTTTCCCTGCGCGGAAAATTATATGATATGCTCGCGGCCGGATTGGCGTAGGACAGCGCGCGGCCGCCCGGAGACATCCATAAAAAAGAAGGCTTCCTCTTGCGCCGTAAGAGGAAGCCTTCTGAAATGCGGGATTATTATGTCCGCGCTCTGTCCGTGGAACCCCGCACAATCAGGCGGGGCGTATATTCGATTTTGTTGACTGTCGCTTCGGCGTCATTTTCATAGCGCTGAATCACCATGTCGATGGCCGATTTGCAGCGCTCCTTCAGGTGATGATCGACGGAGGTCAGCGTCGGCGTGGTCAGGCAGGAGGGCATGATGTTGTCGAATCCACACAGGGAAACATCCTGCGGAATGCGGATTCCATGCTGTTTGAGCGCGACCATTGCGCCATAGGCGGTCATATCGTTGACGCAGATGATGGCGGTGATCGACGCTTCGAGTCCCTTCTCCAGCGTTTCAGCCATCATCCGCCGCCCGGACTGAAATTCGTAGGAATCGGCCGAGACGGAAATCTCCCTTTCCGAGGACGCTTCGGGAGAAATGACGGTGATCGCGTCGTTGAGTCCGCGGCGCTCAAAGGTTTTTCTGAGTCCCTGCAGCCGCTGTTCGCGCGAAAGGGAGAATCGGGAAAGGGGCGTGGAAAGAAACAGAAATTTGCGGTGCCCGAGCTCATAAAGATGATCCGCGAGGAGTGAGGCGGCAATGTGATTGCTCAGCTCAATAGAGCAGATGCCCAGGTTTTCCTTTTTTTCGCCGATCATCACCACAGGAATACTCTGGGCAATCTGTTCCACCAGATTGGGAAAGCTGGGGATAAAGGTATAAATGATGCCGTCCACATCCTTGGACTGATTGAGAAACAGGCGCTCGATGTCGCTGTTGCGGAAGGTGTTGCAGATGGTGACGTTATACCCGCGCAGAAAGGCGTAGCTTTGGGCGTACTGCACCAGCTCGGTGTAGTAATAATTCGTCAACGTGGGAATAAACAGCATCAACCGATGGCTGAACTTCCTTTTTTGGTCGCGCGACGGCAGCCTGTATCCCAATTCCTTGGCGGCGGCAAATACACGTTCAACGGTTTCGTCGCTGAATGTAACCTTCTGGCTGTTGTTCAAAATGAGAGAAACTGTAGCCTGTGATACTTTGGCATATTCAGCAACGTCCTTTGAGGTTACCTTTTTCATGCGAATGCTCCTTCATCGATTCGAAAACGGAGGGTTGATTATTAGCCTAATTTATTATATTATTAGTTGGATAATATGTCAATATTGGGTTGCTACCCATCAACAGGAGAGGATCAAATGGAAAAAACAGTGCTGTTCTTTGGCGATTCAAACACCTATGGCGCCAATCCCGTTACAGGCGGGCGCTACCTGAGGACCGAACGTTTTACGGGACTGGTGCAGGAGGCGCTTGGAACGCAGTGGCACGTTGTGGAGGAGGGAATGTCCGGCCGCACCACAGTGTTTGAGGACCCGGTCGACGAGGGTGTGTGCGGCTTGAGCCATCTTTGCACCTGCCTGAGGAGTCATGCTCCGCTCGATAAGCTGGTTGTGATGCTCGGAACAAACGATTCCAAGGAGCGGTTTGCCGCCAATGCAAAGGTGATTGCCCGCGGTATGGAGCGGCTGATCAAGCGGGCGATGCAAATTCCCTGCTGGGCGGACAAGCCGGATATTCTTGTGGTGGCGCCGGTGCCGATGGCCGAGCACTATCTGCAGTGCGAGGCCAGCAGCAGCATGGGCCCGGGCTGCCGGGAAAAGACGCTGGCGCTGGCGGCGGAATATGAGGCGCTCTGCAAGGAGCTGCATATGGACTTCATGGACGCCGGCGCTTTTGTGGCCGCGCCGCATCCGATTGACGGCGTGCACCTCTCCAAAGAAGGACACCGCGCTCTGGCGCAGGCGTTTGCGGCCTATTTGAAGGAACGCTCCTGATCGCGCGCTATCTTTGTATAAAGCCGAACCGGTGATTGGCGGTTGTCTCAAAAAAAGCTTCCATCAAGCAAGGCGGAGTCTTTTCCCGGGGGGAAGATTCCGTTTTGTTGTATATTAATATTAGTAATATGAAATAAACGGATGTCCGTGTCTTCGTCTTTTTATCATTTTTCTTTTGAGGAGAATTAGTAATGATGGAAGGATATTTGCCGCACATCTCGGGGAAGAGGACCGGCTCAGGAACAAAAACGCGCGCAATCGATGTCCGGTAGAATGCCTTAAGCCTGTCCGGTCAATGGAAATGACGGATTCTTTTCAAAATGTGCGGGCCGCGTTTGTGTTCTTGGATGGCCGTACCTTCCTGAAATGAAAAAGAAGTCGATTGCTTTACGGCAATTGACTTCTTTCTGTCTCTGTTGCAATCAGGCGGCTTGCCTGCCGGAAGCTCAGATTTCCGAATGCGCCAGTTCCTGCCGACGGGCATCTCCGTCCGCTTCGGCGTGCTCGACGTTGCCGGTCGGCGGTTGGCAGGCCCTTTTCGCCGCCGAGAGCATCAGCTTGATGCGGTTGAGTTGATTGACCTCGCTTGCGCCGGGATCGTAATCGACCGCGGCTATGTTTGCCGAGGGATAGACCTTTCGCAATTGTTTGATCACGCCCTTGCCCACAACGTGGTTTGGAAGACAGGCGAAGGGCTGGATGCAGACGATATTCGGCGTCCCGGAGGTGAGAAGCTCGGCCATTTCCCCGGCCAGGAACCAGCCTTCACCGTACTGGTTTCCGATGGACAAAAACGGCTTTGCCAGCTCGGCAATCTCTTCAATGGGCATGGGAGGGCGAAAGCGGCGGCTGTTTTTCAACGCGTCGACCGCGGGCTTGCGCAACGCCCGGATTGCATCCAGCCCCATTTTCGCGGCGGCCGACAAGCTCCATTTGCCGCCCAGATATTTGTGCTTGTATTCGGAGTTGAAGAGACTGTAATTCAGAAAATCCATCAAATCCAGCACGACGACCTCCGCGCCTTCGCTCTCCAGCAGTTCCACCAGATGGTTGTTGGCCAGAGGCATATACTTGACCAGGATTTCTCCCACGATTCCGACGCGGGGCTTGACCATCCCCTCGTGGATCGGCAGCCGGTCAAAGTCCTCGACGATGCCGCGGCAGGTCTGCCGGAAGCGAATGCTGTGATTTTTACCGGTCAGGGAAGCGATGCAGCGTTCGGTCCATCTTTTCCGGAGCTCGTCCGCCGCGCCGGCAACCAGCTCATACGGACGCACCCTGTAAAGGCAGCGCATGATCAAATCCCCGTACACGATGCTGTAGGCCATGCGCAGCAGCAGGGCGTGCCGCAGGCGGAAGCCCTCGTTTTTCTCCATGCCGTTGGCGTTCAGGGAGATGACGGGTATGTGGGAAAGCCCCGCCTTGTCCAGCGCCTTGCGGATAAAGGCGACGTAATTGCTCGCCCGGCAGCAGCCGCCCGTCTGTGTCATAAGGACGGCCAGACGGTTGGGGTCGTATTGTCCCGAGAGAATCGCCTCCATGATCTGTCCCACCACGGTGATGGAGGGGAAGCAGGCGTCGTTGTTGACGTATTTGAGGCCTGTTTCAATGGCGGCGCGGTTATCGTTATCCAGAATTTTCAAGTTGTAGCCGTATTGATGAAAAACCTTCTCCAGAATGTCAAAATGGATGGGACTCATCTGTGGTGCAAGGATGGTATAGCCTTCCTCAAACATCTTTCTGGTAAACTCGGCGCGGCGGTAGACGGCCGGTTTTTGTTCCGCCTTCAGATTCTGTTCCCGCCGCATATCCATGGCGGCCAGCAGACTGCGGATACGGATGCGCGCTGCGCCGAGATTGTTCACCTCGTCAATTTTCAGGACCGTATAAAGCTTGTTGCTGCCCTCCAGGATTTCGCAGACCTGGTCGGTCGTCACGGCGTCCAGACCGCAGCCGAAGGAATTGAGCTGGATCAGTTCCAGATCATCCCGCTTTCTGACAAATTCCGCCGCCGAATACAGACGGGAATGGTAGACCCACTGGTCGACCGTGCGCAGAGGCCGCTCCGGCGTAAAGTCGAGCGGCAGGCTGTCTTCGGTCTGTCTCTTATACACATCTGACGCTGCC